>NZ_JBEOWS010000349.1:0-10002 GCF_040296125.1 Streptomyces sp. NPDC002265
GGCTCACCGTCCGGCCCGGACGGTGAGCCCTTCTGTCACCTCGGCCGACCCGTCCGGGCGGCGGCTCGGGGCCTGTTCGGGGTCAGAGCGCTTCCCGGTTCGGCCGGGCGGCCTCTCCCGACTTGTGGACGGGCGGCAGAACGCTCCACGGGAAGTTGATCCACGCGTCCGTGCGCTTCCACACGTACTCGCACCTGACGAGGGAGTGCGGCTTCTCGTAGATCACCGCGGAGCGCACCTCGGCGACGTGCTCGACGCAGAAGTCGTGCACGAGCTTGAGGGTCTTGCCGGTGTCGGCGACGTCGTCGGCGATCAGCACCTTCTTGTCGGTGAAGTCGATCGCGTTGGGGACGGGCGCCAGCATGACCGGCATCTCCAGCGTCTCGCCCACGCCCGTGTAGAACTCCACGTTCACGAGGTGGAGGTTCTTGCAGTCGAGCGCGTAGGCGAGCCCGCCGGCCACGAAGACGCCCCCGCGGGCGATGGACAGCACGATGTCCGGCTCGAACCCGTCGTCGGCGATCGTCTGCGCGAGCTCGCGGACGGCGACGCCGAACTGCTCGTAGGTCAGGTTCTCCCGCTCGTCCGCGGCGCTCATACCTGCGTCCGGTGGAAGTCGATGAAGGAGCGGGAGGCGGTCGGACCGCGCTGCCCCTGGTACCGCGAGCCGTAGCGCTCACTGCCGTACGGGGACTCGGCGGGCGAGCTGAGCCGGAACATGCACAGCTGTCCGATCTTCATCCCCGGCCACAGCTTGATCGGCAGGGTCGCGAGGTTGGACAGCTCCAGCGTCACGTGGCCCGAGAACCCGGGGTCGATGAACCCCGCGGTGGAGTGGGTGACGAGCCCCAGCCGCCCCAGCGAGCTCTTGCCTTCGAGCCGGGACGCGAGATCGTCGGGCAGCGTGATGACCTCGTACGTGCTGGCGAGCACGAACTCCCCGGGGTGGAGGATGAACGGCTCGTCGCCCTCGGGCTCCACCAGCCGGGTCAGGTCGGCCTGCTCGACGGAGGGGTCGATGTGGGGGTACCGGTGGTTCTCGAACACCCGGAAGAACCGGTCGAGGCGTACGTCGATGCTGGACGGCTGCACCATGGATTCGTCGTAGGGATCGATCCGCACCCGCCCGGCGTCGATCTCGGCCCGGATGTCCTTGTCTGAGAGAAGCACGTCCCGAGGATACGCAAGGCGCGCGGACCCACCACCATCGTGGCGTCTCCGCGCGCCTGCCACCACGGTCCGCTACTGCCGCTGATGCCCGATGCTGACCGGCACCGAACTGCGCAGCCGCGCGCAGCGCGGACACCGGACGAGCCGCCCGGGACCGAGTCGCTCGGCCTGCTGCATCGGGAACGAGGTGGTGTTGAACACGTGCCCATCGGCACAGCGGACGACGGTGCGCTCCATCAAGTCCTGGAGTCCCTTCCCCATAAGAGGCGCGTCCGGCCGGGATGCCCGGACGCCAAAAGCCACATTACGGGATGAAGCGGGTGACTCTCCAGGACCCGTCTCACCCACCGGTCCCTCGCTTCACGCCTCCACGGTACGCCTCAACTCCCGCCCCACACACCCCTGTCACACCCTCTGAAACGCACGGGGGCCCCGCGGCTTCAGCGCCGGGGGCCTGGCATGAGGTACAGTGAGCGAGCATTCGGACACCGGATCAATCGGCGTCTTACGCGGGTGTAGTTTAATGGTAGAACATCAGCTTCCCAAGCTGAGAGCGCGAGTTCGATTCTCGTCACCCGCTCCACGATGAAGGCCCAGGTCGTAGACCCGGGCCTTTTTGCTTTCCGTCGTGATCAGTTGCCGCGTGCCGGATCCGTGCCAGAACGCTGATCGTCTGGATCACCGGTGTCTTCTTCCGGCCCGGCCGCAACTTCCCGGCGGTCCTTCCGGACCGTCGCATTCCGACGACCTCCGGGGCCCTGCGCCACCGCCGCCCGAAGGTGCTGCCTGATGGCCTTGCCGGGGATGTCGACCTCGAACGATCGGCTGGGAGCGCAGCGCAGCGAACCCCGGAAGTCTGGTTGGGGCTTCATCCTGTTGGGCTTCGCTGTTGTCCTGGATGCACTGCCGAGGCTGGACGGATGGTCCTGCGGTGGGCTCGGACCTCGCTGCCGTAACCATGATTCTCGTCGTGCTCGGCGGACTGCTTCAGTTCCTTGGCGGACCCGCGCTACGGACAGCCCGACTCTTGACATCACCAGCTGCCACCGACAAGCCCGAACCACACCGGGCAACAGCGAACGCCAGCGGTGTGCCGGAAGGCGCCCGTGCCACTCTCGTGCCGGAACGGACGGGAAACCGCGGGGAATCAGGGGAACCGGCGGCGCACGCGGCCCGGGTCTTGCCGTAGGCGAACTTGCCCCGGGGATCCGCAGGTCCCGCCTCGCGGCGGTTCCTTGCCCGTCCTGGATCGCGACTCCTCACGCCTTGGAACGGCACTTCACCACCGCTTCCCCGTACTGGGCCGCGTGCGCGTAGAACGCCCGCAGCGCCCGGTGCGTGATGGCGAAGGTGTGTGACGTCTCGGGCTCCGCGGTCATCCCGCCGTAGCCGGGCAGCAGCCGGTCCCTGGCGAGGTCCCACAGTGCGTCGAAGTCGGCGTGCTCCAGGAATCCGGCCACCCGGCGGGTCTGGGCCGCCGTGAGGACCAGCAACGGCGGCTCGCGCCGGTCGGTGCGGAACACGGGGCGGCCGCCGAGCACCACCTGGGCCTGGGGCCGCACCTCCGGAGCCTCGGACGGAGCGCCGGTGTAGATGCGCTCCTGGTCCAGACAACACGCGTCCAGGACCTCCTCGGGGCTCCGGCCGGCCAGGTGACGGAGGGACTCCACGTCGCTCGCGAAAAGCCGCTCCAGCCAGGCCGGGCTGTTGCGCAGTGCCGGAGCCGGCACCGCTCGCAGACGGAGGTACGTACTCATGACAGAGGGAGCGCACGGGAGTGCCGAAACATCACACGCCGCAACGGTGCCGGGAGACGGGAGCGGCCGCTCGCCTCAGGTCTGTCCGGTCCTCTCCGCGCCGCTCACGGGGGAGTTGTGAACGGCACGGAGAGGGGGTCGGGGGCGGCCTGTGGCGCCATGACCGGTGAGGATCGCCGCTACCGGTGCAGTACCGAGCTCGCCCACCTCTCCAGCGCGGGGCCTGCTGGAAGCGTCACCCGGTTCGGACGGCACCGGTCCCGCTCCGGCGCAGTCGTGCCTGCCGAATCCAGCGGCTGAGGACTGGGAGACGGGTGGTACCGGACAGAGCTCCTGGGCGTTGTGACGTTTCCGTGGGAGCGTGCGCTGATTGTCGTGGGGCCGTCGTTGCGACCGGAGCGCGGCGGACAGCGGGAAATCGCTTGTGATCGGTGCGAACGAGGGCAATCTTGGGCCAGGTACGGCAACCTCGGCGTGTTCAGGAGTACGACGGGGAGCTGGGTGCGGCGGTCGTGCGCGCGCAGCGCGGCGACGAGAGTGCCTTCGCGGTCGCCTACCGGATCGTGCAGCCGGGCCTTCTGGGCTACCTGCGGGTTATCGTCGGCGACGAGGCGGAGGACGTGGCGTCCGACGCCTGGCTGGAGATAGCCCGCGACCTCGGACGCTTCAAGGGGGACGGCGCCGGCTTTCGCGGCTGGACCGCAACCATCGCCCGGCACCGGGCGCTGGATCACCTGCGTCGTCGGCGGGTGCGGCCCCAGGCCGGCGGTACCGACCAGGACGTACTGGATCTGGCCGGCCCGTACAACACTCATGAGCAGGCTCTGGAGTCCCTCTCCACGGAGTGGGCTCTGGAGCTGATCCGTGGACTGCCGCAGGACCAGGCGGAGGCCGTGCTGCTGCGGGTCGTGGTCGGTCTGGACGGTCCTGCCGCCGCGCGCGTCCTGGGCAAGCGGCCGGGTGCGGTGCGCACAGCCGCCCACCGGGGCCTGAAACGCCTCGCCCGTCAGCTGGGTATCGGTGGCGAGGCGGAGGAGGGTGTGACGGATGTGGCTTCCCGCGCGCTGGGGGAGTCGACGTGAACGGCAACCGCGGCAGGATCGACCGGAAGGCGTTGGAGCCGGCATGACGGACGAACCGAAGCGGTCGGACAGGAACGGAAACGGACATGGGTGAACGGCTGAGCGGCGACGGGGTGGGGGGCCGTCGACGTGTGCGGCCCGGCGGCACCCTGTCGGACCCTCGGGACGCGGGTGAGGACACCGTGACTGGGGACGCCGCGCTGGAGACGGCGCTGGCCGCCGCCGTCCGTGCGGGTGATCCCGGGGCACAGGGCGAGCAGCAGGCCGTGGCCGCGTTCCGGGCCGTCCGCGCCGCGGGTGCGCACCGTGCACGTACCCGGCGCCGGGACGACTGGCGGCCGGCAGCCGAGCGGCGGGCGCGGCGCCCGGTCAGGCTGACGTTCGGCGTGGTCTTCGCCAGCCTTGCCCTGGGCGGTGTGGCGGTCGCGGCCATCGGTTCCGTCGGCCCCTCCACCGAGGGTGCCGGACAGGGCCGACGCACGGCGAACCCGTCGGCGGCCGCCTCGAACCGGCCGGAAGGCGCGGCCTCGGCATCGTCCTCCGGCAAGGCCCGGCCGACGGACCGGCCCGCCACCGCCCAGGACACCGAAGCCCACTGCCGTGCCTACGACCAGGTCCAGGGCCATGGCAAGGCGCTCGGCGCGACGGCCTGGCAGAGGTTGATCGCGGCGGCCGGCGGTACGGACAAGGTGGCCGCCTACTGCGCCGAACGGCTGGCAGGCGCGGCGGCCGAGCCGAGCCACTCGACCGGCTCGGGCAAGTCCGGCAGGAGCGCCGGGAACTCCGCCGCAGGCACAGCGGGCGGCACCGCCGCTGCCGGCAACGGCCAGGCGAACGGCGGGCAGGGCAACGGCAAGAACAAGTAGCCCGCCCGGCGACCCCCGAGGGCGGGCTGTGGTGGTCGGCAGCGGTGTGACCGCGGCGGACACAGGACCACACCCTGGTCGGCCGAGACGAGGGAAGAGACCCTCCCGAGCCGAGAGGCACGTCCGGGTGCCGTCACCCAGTTCGATGTGCATCGGCGACGCACCGTTCGGGAACCCCAGATGTCCAGGCATCCGGCTCGTGGAAGCGACAACGCAGACGCATTCCTCTCCTGCCGTCCGGCGCTGTGCCCTCGGCGTGCCCGGAAGGGCGGTCAACCACGGTCGAAGGGAGTGCGATCCGACCGGGACAGCCACCTTGCGCGACTTGAGGGACGGGGCATGCCTGTCAGCCCTCGGTCAGGGTCTCACCCAACCCTGCAGCAGTCCCCGATGACGTCATCCACCACGTGTGACGTCCGGCCGGGCCTTTGCGCTGCATAAGTGCCGCCTGTTGATCAAGGCGCCGGCGGTGACGAGCAACACGCCCTTTCGATCTGCTCGTCGTGCCTTCTGCGTAGCTCACTCGCAGACGTCCTGCTGAAGGAAGCGACCGAATACTTGCACATAAAACAGTTCGCAGAACGAACAGCACTTTCCGCTGCCCTGGGCCTCTCGCTCCTCGGCTTCGGAACGGCCACGGCCGCCGCGGACACCAGCACCTCACTGCCCATCAGCTCATATCGTGACACCGCTGTCGACGCAGTTCATCAACACGTGTTTCTCAGCGACCCGTTCGGTGGCAACGTCGTGGTGACGGACTACTCCGGCCAGGTCCTGAAGCAGTTCAGCGGTGAGGCCGGCGCCTGGGGAATGGCGCTTTCCGACGACGCGAAGACGCTGTATGTGGCACTGCGCGACGCCGGCGCGATCGCCGCGATCGACACCGCCACGCTGCAGGAGACCGCCCGGTACGACACCGGCACCGGCGCGGGCGCCTACGCCGGCCCGACCTCGCTGGCGCTGGCCGGGGGGAGGATCTGGTTCGGCTACGGCATCGACACCTGGAACGGCGCCCTCGGCTCCCTGGACCTGAGCGGCACGCAGCCGGTCGTCACACGTGACCAGGGTCTCGGCACGTTCCGTGGCGCGCCCCTCCTGGCCGCCACGCCGCAGCATCCGGACACGCTCGTCGCCGCCGAGTCCGACGGCAACTACGCCACCGTGGCGGTGTACGACGTGAGCACCGGCCAGGCCGGCGTACAGGCCCAGCGGGTCGATCCAGGACCGGACGGATGCGAGAGTCTGCAGGACGTCGCTCTGACGCCGGACGCCCGGCAGGTTGTCGTCGCTTGCGCGGCGGCCCATTACCACCAGGTGTTGCGCACGGCCGACCTGTCGGACGACGGGATCTACGCCACCGGCTGGTCCCCCGATGCGGTGGCCATCGCCCCCGACGGCACGGTCGCGACGGGCGTCCACGGGACCTCCGGTCCCGACGTCCGGCTGTTCACGCCGGGCAGCTCCACGGCCTTTGCGGCCTGGGACTTCCCGCCGCCCTCCGATTACGCCACCACCACCCTCGAGTCCGCCGGCCTGGCCTGGGCCCCGGACGGGAGCCGGCTCTTCGCCGTGACCGAGGACAGCAACTCTTCGTCCCTGACGCTGCGGGTCCTGAACCATCCGCAGGTCGCCACCTCCGTCACCGTGCAGGCACCCGCTTCGTCACCCCGCAACCATGGCCTCACCCTCGCCGGAAAGCTCGAAGCGCCCGTGGGATTCGGCGCGGGGAGCACCGTCGACATCTGGCGGCTCGACGACCCCACGGCGGGTGAGGGCATGCTGATCGGGTCCGCGCCCGTCGCCGCGGACGGCACGTTCAGCTACACCGACCGTCCGAGGGCCAAGGGCGATGTCCAGTACACCGTCCAGTACTACGGAGACGCGCGTCACGCCTATGCCTTTGGTACGGCCACAGTCCACATCACCTCTGACTGAGTCCGTGCCGAAGACGAACCTGCGAGGTCCCGGAAACCCGGTGGATCCAAGGGGCCGTGGCACGCCGTGAGTTGACCGAACAGGAACGGTTTGCACAGGCGCTCGGCCGAGGTTTCCCGGCCGAGCGCTTTGCCGGCCACGACCGATCTGCGGAATCCGCTGCACGGTCCGACCGTGCCGCCGACATTCCAGGTCGACGGGGTGTGCATCTGCAAGAGCGCGCTGATCCCGGCGACTCGCACCATGCACGTCGACACCTGCATGCCTCATATGTCTGAAGGAGCCCTCCGCTCCCGGACTTCCCGGTGGCGGAGGGCTCCTTCGCGAGGTGCGGCCGACGGTTCAGCCGATGGTTGCGATGCCGTCGGTGGTGACGGTCGGGCGGCCCGCGGTGCCGACCACGACGATCTTCAGGGTGTGCTTGGCGGAGGTCGACCAGGTCTTGGTCCAGATCGCCTGGCGGTAGAGAGTGGTGGAGGACTTCAGGTCCACCGTGGTGACCTTGGTGCCGTCGACGTAGACGTACGCCTGGCCCGAGGTGGAGGCCCGCGAGACGATCCAGGCCACCGAGCGTCCGGTGAAGGTCCAGCTGATCGAGGCCCCGGCGGACGAGGAACCGTAGGAGTACCCGCCCAGGTAACTGGTGCTGCTCTTGTGCGTCCAGGTGCCGGTCCGGGTGGTGGAGGTCTCCTGGACGATGTTCGGCGTCCGGTAGACGGAGGCGGCGGTTGAGTTGCCGGCCACGTCGTACGCCTTCAGGGCGAACAGGTCCGACGTGCCGGGCTTGGCGCTGGCCGACCAGGAGGTCACCGTCGGGCCGAAGGTGGCCGAGGACGGCGAGGTCGCCGTGACTTTGGTGAGCGCCGCGTTGTCGGCGGCCTTCCAGGTCACCGTGACCGGGACAGAGGTGGAGTTCACCGTGCCGGTACGCACTTGCACTCCGGGAGCGGTCGGGAACGTGGGCGCGGTGGCGTCGCCGACCAGGGTGACCGAGCCGGAGAGCGTGGTCGCCCCTCGGACGTGCGTGGCGCGCACCTGGACGGTGTGGCTGCCGGAGGCGACCGAGACCGCGGCGGAGCGGGCGGAGCCGGAGGCGTGGGCCGCGGCCTTGCCGTCGACCAGGACGTCGAAGCCGGAGATCACCGCGGACGGCGTGGCGGTCGTCCAGCTCACCGTGGCCGCGCCCTTGGTGTAGTAGCTCGTCCCGGACTTGGCAGCCCCGCCGGACATCCCGGTGACGGAGACCGCGCCGACCGGGCCGGCCGCGTAGGAACGGATCGTGCTCAGGGCGTTGTAGAGCTGGTTGCCGGGGCAGTCGGTCGCGAAGCCGTTGCGGTGCCCGGAGATCGCGTTGAAGCTGTAGCTCTTGCCCAGGGTGAAGCCGTAGCTGTCGTCGGCGCCCTCGGGCAGAGACGCGGTGCCGGTGCCCGGGTTCACGCCGGTCATGCCGAACTTCCAGGCCGCGATGCGGGCGATGGAGCCCAGCATCGCCTGGCTCGGCGCGGCCCCGGTGAAGGTGCTGGCCGTGGAGTCGCCGCCGCTGAGGTCGGTGTACGTACCGATGGCGGCCACGCCCATGCTGTTGGTGTTGAACCCGTAGGTCTGGGCGCCGACTACGGGTAGCGCCATCCCACCGAAGCGGCCCTCGAAGATCGTCCCGCACTTGTCGACGAGGAAGTTGTAACCCAGGTCGCGCCAGCCCTGGTTGAGGTGCTCGGCGTAGATGCCGCGCACGATCGCCGGGGAGTCGGCGCAGGAGTAGTTGTTGGTGGTGTCCGTGTGGTGGACGAACATCGCCTTCACCGCCGAGCCGTACGACGGGTAACCCGATTCCCGCGCGCACTCGTCCGCGCCCCAGCCGGCCCGGGTCACCACGGTGGGCGGTGCCACCGTCGAGACGGTCGCGGCCGGCGTCGGGTCGGGCGGGGTCGCCGACGCGGACGGGGCGGCCGGGCAGGACGGGTACGCCTCGGACATCGTCGGAAGCTGGCTGGGCCAGGCCGTCGGGGACGCGCTCGGCGAGGTCGGGGCGGAGGTCCCGGCGGACGGGGTGGCGGAGGCGGAGTCCGTGGCCGTGGAGGTGTCTGTGGACGGCGCGGAGTCCGTCGCGGTCGGGGTGTCCGAGGCGCCGGTGCCCGTGGTGGCCGTCGCGGTGTCGGCCGGGGCGGAGCTGTCCGTCGGCGAGGCGGTGTCGGTGACCGTCGGGGAGGCGGTGTCGGTGACCGTCGCATCCATGGCGTAGTTCGCCAGTCCCATGCCGGAGTCCTGCGTCCCGCCGGTGGCGGGCTTGCCCGGATCGACCAGGTCCACCCGCAGCCCGGCGGGCAACGCGGTCGTCCTGCCCGCGCCGGTCACGCGGACCTGGATTCCGTTCGACGGCCCCGACCACATCGGGGACATCCCGCCGCGTACGCCGGGGCGGTTCAGCTCGGCGGCATCGGGGAGGTCGTCCGGCTGCTGCATCTTCAGCCACTGGGTCCAATGACCGTCGGTGGCGGAACGAGTACGTACCTCCACCGTGCCGCGCAACTTGGCGTGCGCGCCGTTCCAGGTGACACCGACCATGCTGAACGGGTCCGTGGACCGGGTCCCCAGCGTCTTGAGCGACGCATCTTCTCCGGTCAGGGACAGTGAGTGGACATGCGTCTTGATCGGTCCCTGCGCGGACGGCGCTCCATGGCCCGGTGAGCCTGCCAGGGCGACGGTCGCCGCAGCCACACCGCCACCGACGACCACCGCCCCCAACGCCACCCACGTCCGCTTCTTCGAACCGGATCGACGGCGACCGCGCCGGACGCTGTGTTCAGTTCTCATGCCCCACCCAGAAGATTTGTTGTCGTCATCAGTCATCGCTGGGCACAGCCGTCACCGGAGTGCCCTGGTATACCAGCGCACCCGACCGATCAAACATCACATTTCCAGGACTCGGGCAGGGACGGACGCACGCCGACGGCGGCTTTCGCGGCCCTTGCACGCCGGAAAGCGTGCGCGGACGGTCCGGGCACAGACGGACGTGAGACGCCGAGTTCACCTTGATCGGTCGTCACGTCGCCGGAGGAACTCCGGCACGGACACGACGCGTTGTCCGTGCCGGAGGCCGAGGCGTGTGGCCCCGCGCGGCGCCCTCAACTCCGGCCCGTCGACACCCTTTGGCGGGGGCGGCGGGCGCCCCCCGCCACCCCCCGCCGGGCG
>NZ_JBEOWS010000350.1:0-9986 GCF_040296125.1 Streptomyces sp. NPDC002265
CGCCCCGCGCGGTGCCCCGGCCCGGGCCAACCCCCCCGGGCCGGGGACACGGCATCATCCCGTCGGTCAGGGGCTGTTCCGTCCGGACGGTCGTCCCGGCGGAGGTGTGATCAGGCGCAGTCCGACCGGGACGGCGCCCGGATCCTCCCGCCACAGGCAACCGGCCACTTCCGGCGACCGGCGCGGGTCTGGGCCGACGGCGGCTACACCGGCCACCTCACCGACTGGACCGGCCAGCACCTCGGCCTCGGCCTCGTCCTCGACATCGTCCGCCGCCACGAGAACGTCCGGGGTATCCAGGCGATGAACCGCCGCCTGACCGCACGACCTCAACCGCCCGCAGTCCTGTCGGCAGGGTGAACCTTGCGGCCTTCGCCTCCACCAGCCAGCCCGGCGGACAGCAGCGGACAGCAATGGACAGCAATGGAAGGCGGGCCTGCCGTCTCCGGCAGACCCGCTGTTCGGCTCTCTGCCATCTCCGCTGTCTCCGCCTCCGAGGAACTCGGGCCGACGTGTCAACACCGCTTGTCGGCAGGCATGATGGGGCCGTCGGCACCCTGCCACAGGGCGACCAGCGCCGTGAGAGGCTGCGAGAGATGGAGAGCGTGTGTCACGCCAGGTACTGACGGTCCGCCCCGACGGATCCGGCGGCTTCCGCACGATCGGTGAAGCGCTCGCGAGGGCGCGCAGCGGTGCGGTGATCAGCGTGGGGCCCGGGACCTACGAGGAGAGCCTCGTCGTCGGCACCCGGGTGACCATCGTCGCCGAACAGTCGCGGGGGACGGTGGAGATACGCCCCCGGCGCGGCAGCGTGGTCAGCCTGCGCGCCGACGCGGTGATGCTCACCGACCTGGTGCTGCGCGGCCGGGACGAGGACCTGCCCGTCGTGGACGCGGTCCGCGGCCAGGCGGCGATGGAAGGCTGCGACGTGACCGGCTCCGCGTGGACGGCCGTCCTCGCCCGGGAGACCGGTTCGCTGGCCATGCGCGACTGCCGGATCAGCAACGGCGCGGGGGCCGGGGTGGTCGTCACCTCGGCCGTGGAGAGCTCGCTCGAGTCCTGCACGGTGGAGCATCTGGGCACGTCCGGCGTGGTCATCGGCGAGCGCGGCCGGGTCACGGTGCGCGGCTGCACCGTGCGCGACGCGCGGGCCAACGGGATCCTGGCCAACGGCGATGCCCAGGGGTCCGTCGAGGACTGCGACATCTCCGCCACCGACCAGCCGGCCGTGGCGCTGGAGGGCCTCTGCACCACCCGCGTGCTGCGCACGGTCGTCCACGACGTGGCGATCGGGGTGCTGGTGAGCAGTGCCTCCCGCACCGTGCTGGAGGACATCAGGGTCACCGCGACCACCGGTCCGGCCTTCGTCGTGTCGCAGGGCAGCGACCCGCTGCTGCGCCGCTGCCGCACTGCCCGCACGACGGGCAACGGCCTGCTGGTCACCGACCGGGGGCGCGGCACCTACGAGGACTGCTGGCTGGACTCCTCCCAGGCGCCCGCGCTGCGAGTGGCCGGCTCCGGCTCGCCGTCGCTGACCTCGCTGACGGTACGGGACTGCGCCGCCCCGGCCGCTGTGCTGCTGGAGGAGGAGTCCACCGCCGAGCTCGACCGGGTGGAGGTGGTCGACGCGGCGGGCGCCGGGATCCGGATCGCGACCGGCGCCAACCCGATGATCCGCCGCGCCCGGATCAGCGGTGCGGGCGGCAACGGCGTCGAGGTCGTCAAGGACGGCCGGGGCCGGCTGGAGGACAGCGAGATCGCCCGGACCGGCACGGCGGGCATCCATGTGGAGAGCGCGGGCAACCTCTACGTCGGCGGCACCACCCTGCTCGCGCCGACCACCGCGGGCCTGTCCGTGGGCACGGACGGGACCGTCACGGCCCGCGACTGCGAGATTCGCGAGGCCGGTGCCGACGGCGTGGTCGTCGAGGCGGACGGCGAACTGACCGGCGCCCGGCTCCAGGTCGTCGGCGCCCCGGAGTGCGGCGCCGTGATCCGGCAGGGCGGGCGGGCCGCGCTCAACGGGTGCACCCTGGCCGGCAGCGGCAAGGACGGACTGCGGGTGGAGACCACCCTGCCGGTGTCCGTCGTCAACTGCACGGTCCGCGACAACGCGGGCAGCGGCCTGGTCCAGTCCCAGCCCGGCGACCGGCTGGCGGTGGAAGGCCTCACCACCAGCGGCAACGGCCGTCGCGACGCCTGGGGATACGGCGACGCCGAGGGCACCGACCCGGCGGGCACCACGCCGGACGGCGCGGACGCACCCGAGCAGAGCGGTCCGCTCGCCGAGCTGGAGGCGCTGATCGGACTGTCCAACGTCAAGCAGCAGGTCCGCACCCTCGTCAACCTCACCCAACTCGCGCAGCGTCGAGCCCAGTTGGGCATGTCGGCACCGCCGATGAGCCGCCACCTGGTGTTCTCCGGCCCGCCCGGCACCGGCAAGACCACTGTCGCCCGCCTCTACGGCACCGTCCTGGCCCAGCTGGGCGCGCTGCGCTCGGGGCACCTGGTCGAGGTCTCGCGCGCCGATCTCGTCGCCCAGGTCATCGGCGGCACCGCCATCAAGACCACCGAGACTTTCAACAGGGCACTGGGCGGGGTGCTGTTCATCGACGAGGCCTACACCCTGACCGCCGACGGCGGACGTTCGGGACCCGACTTCGGACGGGAGGCCGTGGACACCCTGCTGAAACTGATGGAGGACCACCGCGAGGACGTGGTGGTCGTCGCGGCCGGCTACTCGGGGGAGATGCAGTCCTTCCTCAGCAGCAACCCCGGGCTGGCCTCCCGCTTCTCGCGGACCGTGGAGTTCGAGAACTACGCGGTGCACGAGCTGGTGGCCATCGTGGAGAGTATGTGCGCCCGGCACCAGTACGAGCTGGGCGAGGGCGCCGGCGCCGCGCTCGCCCAGCACTTCGACCGCATGCCCAAGGACGCCGCGTTCGGCAACGGCCGCGCCGCCCGCCAGGTGTTCGAGGAGATGGTCGACCGGCAGGCCGTACGGCTGGCCACGCAGCCCGAGGTGAGCGAACGGGACCTGAGTCTGCTGCTCGCCGAGGACACCGGGGCGCAGGTCCCGGCCGGCCCGCACGGGGACGCGGACGATCCCGAGCGCGGCGACGCCCTGTCCCGGCTCGGCGCGATGGTCGGGCTGGCGGCCGTGAAGCGCGACGTCACCGATCTGGTCAACCTGCTGTCGACCGCCCGCCGGCGGGAGGCCGCCGGGCTGCCGAGCCCCCGGGTCAGCCACCATCTGGTCTTCACCGGCCCGCCCGGTACCGGCAAGACCACCGTCGCCCGGCTCTACGGCGAACTGCTCGTCTCGCTCGGGGTGCTGCCGCAGGGCCAACTCGTCGAGGTGGCGCGGGCCGACCTGGTGGGCCGCTACGTCGGCCACACCGCGCAGTTGACCCGCGAGGTCTTCGAACGCGCCCGCGGCGGAGTGCTGTTCATCGACGAGGCCTACACGCTCACGCCGGCGGGCGGCTCCTCCGGCTCCGACTTCGGCCAGGAGGCGGTCGACACCCTGCTGAAGCTGATGGAGGACCACCGCGACGAGGTGGTCGTCATCGTGGCCGGCTACACCCGGGAGATGGAGTCCTTCCTGGCGTCCAACTCGGGTCTGTCGTCGCGGTTCTCACGACGCGTGGAGTTCGCCGACTACACCTCCGACGAGCTGGTCACCATCGTCCGGATGCACGCGGACGGTTCGGGCTACGAGTGCGGGCCCGGGGTCGGCGCGTTGCTGCGCGAGTACTTCGACTCCCTGCCGCGCGACCGCTTCTTCGGCAACGGGCGGCTGGCCCGGCAGGTGCTGGAGTCCATGATGACGCGGCAGGCGGGCCGGGTCAGCGCCATGGCCGCACCGGGCCTGGACGACCTGCGGCTCCTGCTGCCCGACGACGTGCCGGGGATGCGGACGCCGACCCCGGAGAGCTGACCGGACGGCTGCGAGGAGCGCTAAGGGGAGAGCCGCTGGCGGGTGACGGCTGCCCGTAGGATGCGGGTCATGTCTCGCCGCCCTCGACTGGCCCATCTCCCCCGCACGGCAAGGATGTTGATTGTCTCCCTGTGCCTGGGAGCCCTGCTTCCGCTGGTGAGCGGGCCCGAGGCCGCCGCCGCCGACGGCGCCCCGGTACGGCTGCCCGTGATGCCCGCGCGACTGGACGCGGACGCCGCCTGCACCGGGGCCTCCGCCCAGCGGGCCACCACCGTGCCCTGGGAGCAGGGGAGCCTGCAGCTGACGGGCACCTGGCCGTTCTCGGACGGCTCCGGGGTGACGGTGGCGGTGGTGGACACCGGGGTGTCCACGACGGCGCCCGCCCTGTCCGGCCGGGTCACCGCGGTGGGAGCGGCGGGCCAGGACTGCGTGGGGCACGGGACGTTCGTCGCGGGGCTGGTCGCAGCGTCCACGGTCGACGGCGTGAGGTTCGCGGGGGTCGCCCAGCGGGCGAGGATCCTCGCGGTGCGCGGCACGGACGAACGGGGCGCGGCCACGGCGCAGAGCGTCGCGTCGGGGATCGCCGAGGCGACGGCGGCCGGCGCCGACGTGATCACCGTCTCGTCGGCTCTGACGCAGGGGTCGAGCGGGCTGACGAAGGCCGTCGAGGCGGCCCTGGCGAAGGACGTGCTGGTGGTGGCGGCGGCCGTGCCCGACCCGCCGACCGGGTCCTCGGCCCAGGACGAGGATCCGACCCCGCAGGCGTACTGGCCCGCCGCGCAGTCCGGTGTGCTGTCGGTGCTGGACGTGGACGCGCAGGGACAGCGTCCGGACGGCGCCCTGCTGCCGCGCGCCGCCGACCTGGCGGCCCCCGGCGACGGGGTGGTCGGGATCGGCCCGCGCGGCAGCGGGCACTTCATCGGCTCCGGAGCCTCCTTCGCCGCCGGGTACGCGAGCGGGGCCGCGGCCCTGGTTCGCTCCTCCCACCCGGACCTGACGGCCGCGGAGACGGCCGCCCGCCTCACCGCGAGCGCCTACCCGGACGACGTCCCCCGGCTCGACCCGTTCGCGGCCGTGACCGGGGTGGTCCCGGAGACGCCCGACCGGGCCGCGGCCCCCGCGCCACAGGCCCCGGTGCAGCTGCCAGGGGACGACGCGGCCCGGCCGATCCGGCGGGCCGGGCTGTTCGCGGCGGCGAGCGCGGCCCTGGTCCTGCTGGTGATCTGGGCCGCCCTGGCCCTCCCCCGAGCCCGTACCCGCAACTGGCGGCCGGCCGGCGCTCCCGCCGCCGACGAACCCGGCGGCGCAACGAACTGAGGGGCGGAGCCGACACCCGGACGCCCAAAGTCGAGGGCGGACGACGCCCGGCCCTCCGGGCGCCCTCCGTCAGGCGCTCCCGCCCTTCCCATCCCCTTCCCCGGCGGGCTCCGCCGGCTGCGCCAGCGCCGTCTGGATCAGGTTCGCCTTGCGCCGGGCGATGTACTGCGCACGGCCCGCCGGCAGGTTGCGCGGCTTGATGTTGCCGAAGACATAGCCCTCCGACGGCGGGCAGGACAGCAGCACTCCCGGGGTGTTGACCTCGTCGAGACGGCGCAGCAACTGGTCGTTGAGGCCGCGGCCGGCGCCGGTGGCGGAGCGGACCGCGACGACGTGCAGTCCCAGCTCGTGCCCCAGGGCCAGGTGGTCGAAGAGCGGGGCGAAGGGGTGGTCGAAGTTGTTGCTGCCGACCACCATGTCGTAGTCGTCGACCAGTACGAACAGCCGGGGGCCGTGCCACCAGTCGGCGAGGCGCATCCGAGCGGGGGTGATGTCCGGCCCCGGCAGCCGGGTCTTGAGCGCGCGCGCCGAGCCGGCGACGAGTTCCTTGAGGGCGTCGACCGAGACGGCGTGGCCGAGCTGGTACTCCGGCGGGACGGCGTCCACGAGCTCGCGCCGGTAGTCGACGACCAGGACCCGCGCCTCGCTGGGAGCGTAGCGGGCGGTGACGGCCTGCGCGACGAGCCGCAGCAGGTTGGTCTTGCCGCTCTCGGTGTCGCCGACCGCCACCAGGTGCGGGGTACGGCTGAAGTCGTGCCACACCGGGGAGAGCTTCTCCTCGTCCTGGCCCAGCGGCAGCCGCAGCCCGTCGCCCAGCTCGGGGGCGGGCAGCGTCGAGGCCGGCAGCCGGTGCGGCAGCATCCGGACGGCGGGCGCGGGCTCGCCCGACCAGTGCGCGGCGGTCCTGTCCACCAGGGCAGTGACGCCGTCGACGAGGTCCTCCGTGGTGCTGACGCCGTCGAGCCGGGGCAGCGCGGTCAGGAAGTGGAGTTTGCCGTCGACCGTCAGGCCGCGTCCCGGCAGCCGGGGCACGACGGCGGCCTTGCGCACGTCCACCACGGAGTCCATGGGGTCGCCGAGCCGTAGCTCCAGCCGGGTCGCACTCTGGTCGCGGACCTGCGCACTCAGTTCCACCCAGCGGGTGGTGGTGACGATCAGGTGGATGCCGTAGTTGAGACCGCCGGTGGCGAGCTGGTTGAAGGTGGGCAGGAGATGGTCGAAGTTCTGCTTGACCTGTGCCCAGCCGTCCACCACCAGGAAGACGTCCCCGTGCGCCTCGTCGGCGAACTCCCCGGCCGCGCGCCGCCGCCGGTAGCCGGCCATGGAGTCGATCCCGTGGTCGAGGAAGAACTGCTCGCGGTGGTTGAGGACGGCGGTGACCTCGGCCACCGTGCGGCTGATCCGCTCGCTGTCGAGCCGGGAGGCGACCCCGCCGACGTGCGGCAGCCCGGCGAGCGAGGAGAGGGTGCCGCCACCGAAGTCGAGGCAGTAGAACTGCACTTCGGCCGGGGTGTGGGTGAGAGCCAGGGAGGCGAGGAGAGCGCGCAGCACGGTGGACTTGCCGCTCTGCGAGCCGCCGGCGATCGCGACATGGCCGCCGCCCGCGGACAGGTCCAGCACCAGCGGCTCGCGTCGCTGGTCGAAGGGCTTGTCGACCAGGCCGACGGGGACCCGGAGCCGGCCGGCGCCGGGCCAGCGGGTGGCGCTCAGGCCACGGTCGGCGGTGGGTTCGAGGCCGGGGAGCAGGGCGTCCAGGGTGGGCGGCTCGTCGAGCGGCGGCAGCCAGACCTGGTGGGCTTCGGGGCCGGAGTCGCGCAGCCGGTCGACGGCCACGGCCAGCAGGCTCTCGGCGGACTCCGTCTCCTCCTCCGGCTGGGGGGCGGGGGTGGCGGAGGTCCGCGGGACCACCCAGCCGGCCGTCCACGGCACGACCTGGCTGGCGACCCTGGCCTGCACGGCCGCGCCGCGCCGGCGCCGGTAGGGCCCCGAGACGTAGGCGGCGCGGAACCGGGTCAGCGCCTCCACCCCGCTCTTGAGATAGCCGGCGCCGGGCTGCGAGGTCAGCTGGTAGGCGTCGGGAACGCCGAGCACTCCGCGGCTCTCCATGGCGGAGAAGGTGCGCAGGCCGATCCGGTAGGACAGATGGCTCTCCAGCTGGTGCATGCGCCCTTCGTCCAGGCGCTGGGAGGCGAGCAGCAGATGCACGCCCAGCGACCGGCCGAGGCGGCCGATCATCACGAAGAGGTCCATGAACTCACGGTGTGCGGCCAGGAGTTCGCTGAACTCGTCGACGACGACGAAGAGGCTGGGCAGCGGCGCCAGCGGGGTGCCGGAGCTGCGGGCCTTCTCGTACTCCAGGGCGGAGGTGTAGTTGCCGGCCGCCCGCAGCAGCTCCTGGCGTCGCATGAGTTCGCCGTGCAGGGCGTCCTGCATGCGTTCCACCAGGGCGACTTCGTCCGCGAGGTTGGTGATGACGGCGGAGGTATGCGGGAGTTCGTCCAGGCCGAGGAAGGTCGCGCCGCCCTTGAAGTCGACCAGGATGAAGTTCAGCGTCTCGGAGGAGTTGGTCAGGGCCAGTCCCAGGACCAGGGTGCGCAGCAGCTCGCTCTTGCCGGAGCCGGTGGCGCCGATGAGCATGCCGTGCGGGCCCATGCCGCCCTGCGCGGACTCCTTGATGTCGAGTTCCACGGGTGTGCCGTCGGCGCCGACCGCCACGGGGACCCGTAGCCGGGCGGCCCCCGTGTGGCGCTTCCAGAGGGTGTCGGGAGTGTGCCGGTGGAGGTCGGGGATGCCGAGCAGGGTGGTCAGCTGCACGTCGGCGCTGAGGGGTTCGGCGACGTCCACGGCCAGGCTCATGCGGTACGGGGCCAGCAGCCGGGCCAGCGCCTCGGCTGCGACGGGTCCGACCTGGTCGGGGCGGCCGAGGAGGGTGGTCTGCTCCTTGCGGCTGCGGTCGGTGCGCACCAGGCGGACCGCCGCCGGGGTGACGTCGAGGCGCAGGGTGGTGCGGCCCGGACGCCAGGCCAAGGCTCCGGAGAGGTCCAGCACGACGGTGTTGCGCAAGCCGGGGCCGTCCAGGCGGTGACCGGCGGGCACGGTGACGCCGTCGACCACGATCACGGTGTAGGGCTCGTCCCGGCCCGGCGTCGCGTCCGGGTCGAAGACCGGGCGCTCGGTGAACTCGGTGCCCAGCAGGTCTTCCAGGTCGTTGAAGGTGCCGGCCACCATGCGGGCCGCGCCGGCGCCGTCCTGTTCCTGCGGATGCAGGTTGTGGGGCAGCCACTTGACCCATTCCCAGTCCGCGCGCCGCTCGTCCGAGACGCACAGCGCGATCCACAGCTCCTCCGGCGGGTGGAACACCGCGAGCTGGCACAGCGCCGCGCGGACCATGGCGCGGGTGGCGGGCTCGTCACCGCGGGTCAGCACCCGCGACCAGGACCGCAGATAGAGCGCGATGGGCTGGCCGGGGACGGTGCTGTAGGCGCGGATGAAGCGGCGCAGGGCGTGCGCGCTGAGCGGCTCCAGGTCCTCGACGGGCTTGGTGGACAGCGAGTTGAGCCGCATCGCGAACTGCTGTTCGCCGACGGCTATCCGGACCTCGCCGAAGTCCTCGTCCTTGACCCGGCGTTCCCACAGCCGGGTGGTGCGGACCATCGCGCGCAGCGTCCGGGGGTGCGGATGCCGCCAGGCGAGGGCGAGTTGCTGTTCGACGACGGCCCGGTGGACCTGGCGTCTGATCTGGGTGAGATAGCGCAGATAGTCCCGGCGCTCGCCGCGCAGCCGCTGCTTGCGCTCTCCGGACTTGCGCATGACCTGACCGACCATCATGGCGGCGGAGGCCAGCACCATCATGCCCAGCGCGATGTAGGTGAAGGAGCTGTTGCGGCCGCCCGGCCTGATGAACATCATCATCATGGACACGGACATCATGGCCATCGGCAGGTACGTCCAGACCGCCGAGCTGTCGGGCACGGTCTCCGGGAGCGTCGGGGGTTCCTGCAGGCTCAGCTCGCCCTCGGGCATGTCGGGGCCTCGGCGACGGGCCGGCCTGCGAAAGAGAACCACACTCAACGCGACTTCTCCTTAGGGGGATCGGGGCTTCGCGCCGCACAACAGGGCGCTGATCCCCCGGCGTTGTGACACGCCGTCGGTTTGGGACCCATAATTCTGTTCGACTGCCCATCGGTAGTCTGCATGGCGACGACACATAGGTCCAAACGGCCACCGCCCTAACTCCCCCGGATCCGTGCCAGTTAGGCGCCCGAACTCCGCCCTCGCCCGGCTCGACTCATGGAGACGTGAGACCCACGATGACCGACAGCTCCGTTGCGGGCCTGTGCCGCCTCACCGTCCGGGCCCCGGCCAGGACCATCGACCTGGCCGTGCCCTCGGACGTGCCCGTGGCCGATCTGCTGCCCACCGTCCTGCAGTACGCGGGCGAGGAGGTCGAGGAGAACGGTCTGGAGCACGACGGCTGGGTGCTGCAACGCCTGGGCGGGGCCGCGCTGGACGACGAGGCCACCCTGGCCGCGCTGGACCTCAAGGACGGCGAGGTCCTGTATCTGCGTCCGCAGACCGAGTCGCTGCCGGAGGTCCGGCTCGACGACCTGGTGGACGGCATGGCGACGGTGACCCGGGACCGGCTGCACAGCTGGGACGCGGCGGCCGGCCGGCGACTGCTGCTCGGCATGGCGGTGGCCGCCCTGACGCTGGCCCTGGCGGTGCTGGC
>NZ_JBEOWS010000351.1:0-9934 GCF_040296125.1 Streptomyces sp. NPDC002265
GCCGGGACCATCCCGGCGGAGCCTCGCGTGTTCTGCTGCCGGGTAAGGGTGCGCGTGTGAATCCAAGTTGGGCGTGACTTTGAATCCGACGGGTACGTTGCCAGGCCATCGCAGGAGGGCGGGAGCCTGTCAGTGCAGGCGGACCGGCTGGCGCGGGAGATTGCCGCGCGTCCCGTCGCAGAACTGACGCCGCCTGCTGTCCGCGGATAAGCCGGTGATGCCCAGCGTCACGTCCGGCTGGCAGTGGCTGCAGGCGGGCAGTCCCGCGGCGAGCAGGCGGCGGGCTTCGTCGCGGCCGACGGGGCGCCGCCGTTTGCCGGCCATGAGGCAGTCGCCGGAGTGCACCTCGAGGGGCGGGCGGCCGTTTCCGATGCCGAGTTCGACGATCCATTCCGGCGGCACGGGCCGGCTGCGGCGACCGCGGTTCTCCTCTGCCTGCCGCTGCTGAACGGCTGCGATCTTCGCGTCGATGCGCTGCAGCCACAGGGCGTGCCAGACCCGCAGGGTCTGCAGACGGTCCAGGTCAGACGGCAGGTAATCGAACATATTTTTGATTCTACGTTCATGATCCACATATTCGCGCCCTCGCGTGTTCGATTTTCTGTTCGATAACGTGGGGGTGGGAGGTGTCCGGGATGACTGCGGGAGCAATGAGGGAGGCTGAGGTGTCGACGGTGATGCATGTGCGCTGCCCGGACCGGCTGCCGGAGGAGATGTACCGGCAAATGCTGGAGCAGCTCGCGCAGCTGTCGCCGGTGGTGCAGGCGCTGCCGCCGTCCGCGGCCCTGGTGGAGCTGAAGGGGTCGGTCCGCTACCACGGTGTGGGCGCGCACCGGCTGGGCGAGATCCTGCGGGTGCGTACCCTCTCCCGGCTGGGCTCGGACGTCCGGGTCGGGATCGGGCCGTCGATCACCGTCGCGGCCACCGCCTCCGCGCAGGTCCCAGAGCCCGGAGGCGTCCTGGACATCAGTCCCGAGCAGGTGACCGCCTGGCTGGAGCCTTTGCCGGTCGAGGCTCTGCACGGCATCGGGGCGCGCCAGGCCGCAACCCTGCGTGACTACGGCATCGACCGGGTCGGTCTGCTGGCCGCCGTCACCCCGGCCACCGTACAAAGACTGCTGGGCGGCCGCGCCGGCCGCCTGGCCTGCGACAGGGCCCGCGGCATCGACCCACGCCCCGTCGCCCCCCGCGCTCTTCCCGCGTCCGCTTCCGTGCGTTGTACCTTCTCCCGGCACACCCTTGGCGGCAGCGAGGTGCGCTCCGCGCTGCTCGGCCTGGTCGTCCAGCTCGGACAGCTCCTGCGCCGCCGAGGGCAGGCAGCCCAGGCTCTGACACTGACGCTGCGGTTTGCAGGCGGCACCGCGTGGGAGAGGACACGCCGCCTGCTGGCGCCCTGCGCCCATGACGACGACCTGCGTGTGCTGGCCTACCGGCTGATGGACGCGGCTGCCCTGCAGCGCGGCCGCCTGACAGGACTCGCCCTCAGAGGCGAGGACCTCCTCGACGCCGGCCGGGTGGCCGAACAGATCAGCCTCGACGCCGTCCGCGAGACACGGCTGGTGGCCGAGAACGCCATGGGCCGCATCCGTGACCGGTTCGGTGCCCGGGCCGTCGGCCCGGCCGCCCTGTACCGGCGCGCTTCCTGACCCGGCTGACGCACCCGGGAGGTGGAGATCGTGCTGCTGGATCCGCCGGGACTGATCCCGACGTGGCCGCAGGACCTGCCGCACTGGCCCTACGTCCAGGCCGTCGACGAGGCCCTCACCCGCCGCGACATCCCGCCCGGAACGGTCCGGGCAGACCACACCGGGCGCGAGCGCGGCGAGCGGATGTACATGGTGCTGGCCTGGGATGTGAGCCGCACCGCCGGAGGCGGCGGCATACGCCTGCACTGGCATGAGGAGACCGGCTGGGCCTACGCCCTGATCGGCCCCGGCGCCCGGGCCACCGGGCCGCCCCGCCACGTCGACGCCCTGCACCACGCCTTCGCCACCCCCGAAGACGTCGCCGAGGTGGCCGACCGGCTGGTGCGCGTCTGGCGCCGGCCGCACGGCGAGTACAGCGCCGAGTGGGAGCACGCGGCACAGACACGGGCCGCGATCAAGGCATTCCGTGTATGGCGCAGACACACTGTCGGCTGACCCCTTGGAATCCCGATCCGGTTCCGCGGACGTGCCGTACCCCGGCAGGCCACGCAGCGAGGCGAGCGGTCTCAGACTGGAAGAAGGGGGCCGAAACGGTGAGAGGGTCGGTGAGTGATGGCGGAGGAACTGGGTGCCGCGCTGGCCTTGTTTCTGGAGCACTCGCACGTCGCCTCCCCGCTGCAGGTACCGCAGCTGGTCGACGCCGCGGCCCAGCGGCTGGGAATGGCGTCGGCAGTCATCTACCTGGCGGACGTGCAGGAAGACCAGCTGGTGCCCCTGCCCCACGCCGGGGGCCAGGACGACGCCGCCCTGGCGGTCGAGGGGACGGTGGCCGGATGGGCCTACCGGACCATGTCGCTGCGGCTGTCGCGCCGCCGACCGCTGGTGGTGTGGCTGCCTCTGGTCGACGGCATCGCCCGGATCGGCGTACTACGCGTCACCGCTGAGCAGCTCACCCCCGCTCTGCTGGACGGCGCCACGCAGCTGGCCACGGTGACCGCGATGACCATCGTCTCCAAGAGCGGGTTCAGCGACCTGTTCAGCCGCACCGCCCGCCGGCGCCCGATGACCACCGCGGCGGAAATGGTCTGGGCGTTCCTGCCTCCGCGCACCCTGGGCACCGACAAGGTCACCTCCAGCGCCGCGCTGGAGCCCGCCTACGATATCGGCGGGGACGCCTTCGACCATGGCCTGGACGACGGACGGCTGCACCTGACCGTGGTCGACGCGATGGGTCACGACCTGGCTGCGGGACTGGCCTCCGCTGTCGCTCTGGCCGGCTGCCGGGCCACCCGCCGTGCAGGCGGCACTCTGACCGACATCACCGATCAGATCGACGAAGACCTGCACCGGTGGCGGCCCGGCGGCCTGCTCACCGGCGTCTTCGCGCACCTCGACCTCGACACAGGGCAACTGTCCTGGATCAACGCTGGCCACCCGCCGCCGCTCCTGATCCGTGCCCACCACGTCGTCCCGGGGGTGCTGGAAGCCCATGGCGAGCTGCCGCTGGGTCTCGGTCCGGGCTACCAGCCCACCCGGACCGTGCACTGGGCCCAGCTGGAACCCGGCGACCGCGTCCTGATCCATACCGACGGCGTGACCGAGGCACGCTCCGCCACCGGCCGATGCTTCGGTGAGGACCAGCTCGTCGATTTCGTCACCCGTGCGCTCGCCGCCGGCGAACCCGCCCCCGAGGCTCTGCGCCGCCTCATCCATGCCATCCTCGACCACCACCACGGCCGGCTGCAGGACGATGCCACCATCGTCCTGGCCGAATGGCACCCGGACACCAACGACGCAAGCCAGCGGGGATCCGCCGATACGGCTGCACAGTAGCCCCTGACGGCTGGATTCAGCTGATCTTGTGTGGGGCCGCCGCTCTGGTCGTCAAAGGCGCAGCCGGGACCTGCAGGGAAGGCTTCACACCATGGGCACCAGGTTCCTCGCCCGACTGCAGTTCCAGACCGACGGCCCGGTCGTGGAGGGCGAGTGGGCGCGGCTGAAGCCGGCTCAGGACCGGTACACGCAGTGGGTCGGGCTCTACAGCAAAGATCCGCAGGTCACGGTCCGCCTCATCGCGAGAACAGACGGCCGCGAGCGGGTGCTGCGCAGCTGGACGGCACAGGGAGAAACCGCCCTGTAGGACGCGGGTGGCGGCGGTCATGGCGCTCCCGTTTTCCGTGCTGCAGGCGACGTAGGATCCCTCGACGTGGCACACACATTCGATGAACTGGTGGAGATGCAGCGGGCAGCCGACGAGGCGCACAGCCGGGTCCTGGAACTGCAAGACGCTTATGGCCGCCCTACCGCGACGACCTGGTCGGCGCAGCAGACCGAGGAGTACCAGGCGGCCTGGCAGCACTGGCGGGAGCTGGCTGGCACGGTCCAGGCCGCCGTCACCGACCATGCCCGGGAACAGGGCAAGCCGCGCTTCGACATCGAGGCCGCCGTACGGACCGAGGCCTGGCATCCACAGCCGGAGCCGGCTGCAGCGTAAGCGCGTCGCACCCGGTCGGTGCGCCGGGCAGTCCAGGGGAGTTTGTCCGCCGTGCGGCCTGGGGCGTACTGGCAGGGGTCCGTCGATAGGCGGCCGGTCCGTCGGGTCCGTGTCCGCTCAGGACCTGCGGGGCAGCTCCTGTCGTCGCGGCTGTTACTCACTTTCGAGTGACGGCCCGGTCCGTGCCGGCGCGGTGCGGAGTGGTGATCGAGCCGTGCTGCTCAACTCTCGCGCGGGTTCACGGTCTGGTGCGGCGTCGGCTGCGGGTAGGGGCAACGTGCGTGAGTGATGCATCTAAGTGTCACGGAAATATGGGCAACAGGTAACACAAGGCGCGTATCCATCTCAACTGGCGTGTGTGGTGGGCAGGGTGTGGGTGTGGCCGAACGGGCCACGGAACCCGCACACCGCACCAGCTCCCGCGCCGGCCCCGAAAGGGGACGCGTCTGGGGTGGGGTGCCTGCACCACAGGGGGACTCATGTCCGCTTTCGTTTCTGTTTCTGCTCGTCGTCTGGCTGCTGCCGCGCTCGCGGCGGGCGCTGTGGTCGGGGCGGTGGCGCTGCCGGCGTCCGCGGCCGGACACGGGCGCCCCGACGGCTGGTCGAGGGTGGAGATCTCGGCTGTCCAGTACGACTCCCCGGGACGTGATGACCGCTCCAACCGCTCGCTGAACCAGGAGTGGGTGGAACTCACCAACACCACGCGCCACGCGGTGAATCTGGACGGCTGGACGCTTAAGGACGAGTCCGGCCACACCTACACCTTCGACGGCTACCGCCTGGCCGGCCGGGCCACGGTCCGGATCCACACCGGTGAGGGCCGCGACACCCGCACCGACCTCTACCAGGACCGCCGCTGGTACGTGTGGAACAACGACTACGACACCGCGACCCTGCGCAACGACCGCGGCCGCTTCGTCGATGAGGAGTCCTGGGGCCGCCACCACCGCGACGGCGGCTGGGACCACCGCGATGGCGGCTGGCACGGCCACCGCGGCGACTACCGCCGCTGACCCAGGCTGCAGGAGCCTGCGGCCGCCGACACCGGCCCAGACCCCTCATCCCGATACCCCTTGCAGATGGTGCGCTCCTTCCCGGTGAGGAGCGCACCACCGCTTTCGTGTGTCTGCACGGCCTTTCGCTGAAGTGTGCTCACGTCTTATCGAAGTTGAGCGAGTACCCCTGCTCACGTGAGTACGCGTACTCACGTGGAGGCGGAGGCTTGATCGCAGACTGGGCGCATGAGACGAACTCTCGCCCCGACCTGCACGGCCACCCGCTTCCCTCGCCGTCTGCCGCCCATGCTCGCGATGGCGACTCTTGCCGTGCTGGCGCTCGCTGCCTGCGGCACCGAGAAGTCAGGCGTCGGTGCAGCGCAGAGCAGCTCTGCTGCCAGTGCCAGTGCCAGTGCTGGGGTTGGGCCCGGCGCGGCCTTCACCCAGATGCTGAACAAGGTCGCGCAGCAGTGTCCCCCGAGCGCTGCGCCCAAGGCGCCGCCGACCGGTCCGGCGCAGGCGTTGCCGTCCGGGGAGACGGCGCCGAGCGATGCGATGGAGCCGATCGCTCCCACGGCGGGGCCGGAGGTGGAGTTGAACGCTCGTGACTGGTGCGCGGGCAACCTTCATGAAGAGCGCATCGCCCGGGCGCTGTGGGATCTGGCGGATCCCACCCCCGCCAAGGTCAGGGCGATCCTGAACGGTCTCGGCTACATCGACGGGCGTATCCACGGACTTGAGCAGTCCGGTACGACCACACGGTTCTTTCTCGATCTGCGCGACCAGGGCGGACGGCTCTGCCTGGACGGCTCGGCGGCCGGTGAGAAGACCGTCGTCGACAAATGCGTAGCCCCCGCGACCGGCCCGTTCAAGGTATGACCTCCGGCTTCGGTCTCCTGGGCGATGCTGACAGCAGGCCGGTGCTGTCGCTCCTCGTGAACCAATTGGGCTCGTGCCGGCAGCCAGGCGGCTTTCGAACCGACGTCGAAGTGCTGTCTAACCTCGGCGTGCCAACCCCGAGGGTGGGCGTGATCTTGAGCCCGACGGGTGCGTTGCCTGGCCATGGACGAATACGACTCGCTTGATGGGGACTGCACCCTGTTTGCGCCGATCGCGGAGACGGCGCGGCGTCTGGCTGTGCTGACGTTGGAGGAGGCGCACGATCTGCTCGCGTTGCTGGTGGCGCACCGGGCAGGCGCCCGGCAGCGGGCTCGACGCTCGAGTGTGCCCTGCGCTGTGACCGGACGGCAGGGCCCGGGTGCCTCTGACGAGGGGGTCAGCTGATCTTCACGGCCGCCGGGTCTGGTCTTGACGGGGCAGCCGCTCACGCTGCAGGCGAGCCCGGCCTGCGCGTAGCGGGTCGGGCTCTCCGGCGGAGGCCCGGGCTCCTGGCCGACAGTTCGCGGCTCGGGGGAAGCCGTGGCCAAGTACCCCAGCGACCCATCACGTCCCCTGTGGCCTCCGCTCTTCGAGCCTACGTCCGCCTACGGCTGCAGGAGTCACCCCCATGGCCTGCACTTCCGTTCCTGCCGCAGGGCGGTGCCGTGGAAGGCTGGGGTAGAAAACTGGTCCGGGCGGGAGGAGAGGGAGAACGCGGTGGACTGGGGTCACTTCGCGCAGCAGATGGCGTCGATGGCACGGGATCTGCTTGCACAGGACTCGGTGGCGGCCACCCTGGAACGGATCACGGCGTCGGCCACCGGGCTGGTCGGCGGCTGCGACGCGGCCGGCATCCTCGTGCTCCACGACGGCCACGTCGAGAGCCTCGCCTCCACCGACCAGCTGGTCGTCGACAGCGACGAGCTCCAGGAACGCCTGAGGGAAGGCCCCTGCTTCGACGCCGCCCGCAGCTCGCACGGCGAGCGGGTCTTCCGCATCGCCGACCTCACCGTCGAACACCAGCGCTGGCCCGCCTACGCCCCCCTGGCCCACAAGCTCGGGGTGGGCAGCATGATGGGCTTCCTGCTGTACACGGAGGAGCAGGATTTCGGCGCCCTGAACCTCTACTCCCGCGAACCCGGCACGTTCACCGCCACCAATGAGACGGCCGGCTGGCTGCTGGCCTCCCATGCCGCGGTCGCCTTCTCCGCCGCCCGCACCCACGCCCAGATGGAACAGGCCATCACCACCCGCCACACCATCGGCGAGGCCATGGGCATCCTCATGGGCGCCCGCCACCTCACCGAAGAAGAAGCCTTCGACGTACTGCGCCGCTACTCGCAGCAGGAGAACGTCAAACTCCGTGAGGTCGCCCGCCGCATCTGCGAACAGGGCACCTTCTGACTCACGGCCGGCAGCGGCTTGTCGGCTCGCAGAAGCCTGGACCGGCTGGCGATGTCTCGCTGGGCTGGGCCGCCTCAGGCTTGAGCCCGGGACTGTTCCGCCAGTTTGCGGACATGAGCCGCGGCGTCCTCGGCGCGACGCCGGGCCTCGCGCACGCTCCGGTCGGCGGCCCGGACACGGTCGCGGACGGCGCGGACCTGCTCCCGGGCTTGCTGCTGATGGCGTTCGGCGTCCCGCAGCTGCCCGGACAGGGGCGTGACGCGCTCTTCGGCCCGCTGCTGCTCTTCCTGCGCCCGGCGCTGTTCCTGTTCGGCCACCCCCAACTCGCCCTCGCGGTCATGCAGTTCCTCATCCGCGGCCACAGCCTGCTGCCGGGCGCGCTCCAGCCGCTCTTCCTGCCCGCGTCGGCGTGCGCGGACGGCCTTGGGGGCGGCGGCCTTCCCGGCCGGCTTCGCGGCGCGCCGCGAACGACAGAAACCGCATCCCCGGCGGCAGGGACGTCTCACGGTAACGGCTGTGCCCGCAGAGAGGCGGCGGCCAGACTGTTGCGCTGCTCTGAAGCCCGTCATCTGAGGGGTTCGGGCGTTCGGGCTAGGAGGCTCGCCTGTCAGGGCCACAACTCCGCAGTGAACGGACTCCCTATCCGTGTATCGGGTACACGGCGTCAGGGCGGAAGACCCGCTTCGCCCGATGACGGACGTAAGGGAGATCACGGTGGACGGGATCGTGCTGCTCAAGGAAGACCACAGGACGGTCGAGAAGCTGTTCAAACAGTTCGAGAAGGCCGGCGAAAATGCCCACGCCGAGAAGCGGAAGATCGCCGACCAGGTGATCGAGGAGCTCACCGCCCACACCTGGATCGAGGAGGAAATCTTCTACCCCGCTGCCCGGGAAGCCGCGCCGGACACCAAGGATCACGTCCTGGAAGGCGTTGAGGAGCACCACGTCGTGCTGTGGATGCTTTCCGAGCTCAAGGACCTCGATCCAGCCGACGAGCGGTTCGACGCCAAGATGACCGTCCTCATCGAGAACGTGCGCCACCACGTCGAGGAAGAAGAGAAAGAGTGGTTCCCCGAAGTCCGCAAGGCCATGGGCCGCAACCGCCTCACTGACCTCGGCGAACAGATGGAGAAGGCGAAGCAGAAGTCCCCGGACGACCCGCTGGCCGTTCCCAGCGCCGACCAGTAGCCGCGGCTCATTTCCCCTGTCGGGTGGCCAGCTCGCGCAGCAAGAAGGAAGAAGGACCCAAGGGCAGCCCTGCCGCATACGAGCTGCCGCAGTGGAGGCCCTGTGGGCAGCGATCGTCGTTGCCCACAGGCATCATCACGCAGCGCTTTCCCTGTACATGCCTGACAGTTGGAGGCCCGTTATCACTCCGATTCGCGGGCTCTCACTCGTCAGCCTGCGGCTTGGGACCGGGCTACCGTGTTGTGCGGCGGCGGCATCGACCCGCTGCATCCATTCCCGAACACAGCGCCACACGGACCGGAATTCGTCCGCTGCCCCCGCCCGCAATGTCGGTGCGGAGCAGCCATGAGGTCGGGCCAGCCGCGCCGCGGGGACATGTCGCCGGCCGCCAATCGCCGCAGCCAGCAGCAGGCACCGACGGGGCCATGCAGTTCGAAGCTCCAGCCCTTGAGTACGGCATCTCTGACTGGGCATGAGGTCTGCCGAGTCCGCTCAGGTCGCTGGACACGCTCCCACGGACTGCCGGTAGCTTACGTGGCCGCCCAGCGCACCGCTGACGGCGACGGCCGTGAGGCCGCCCAACGACCAGAGTGTTCCTCTCTTGGAACGGCCGCGCAGGCGTGCCGTCAGGGCCGCGGCGTAGCAGGCCACTGCGGCCACGTTGGAGATTGCGTGGACCAGACCGACCCGGGCCTGCTCGGGCGGCAGGTCCGCCCAGTCCGCCCAGCCAGCGAGCGCCGCGGGGGCCACCCCGGCCAGTCCGACGGCCGTGAGAGACGTTGCCGCCCGTTGCGTCGCTGGTAGGACGTCCAACACAGTGGCTGGCTTTGTTCACGAGAACGGGTTCTGGCTCACTTTCCGTGGATCACCACGCTGAGTGACGTTCGTCGGGCGGGCGGGTCCTTGGGAAGCCGCCTGAAAATGATCCGTCCCCAATGCTGCGTGGCTGACAGTTCGGCCCGTGGAAGAAGTAGTGCTCCGGTTGGAGGAGTTACTGTTCCCGTCGATCGCGGACGTGGCTGTGCTGTCGGTCGACGTGAACGACGAGGCGGTACGCATCGAGGCACAGAGCACGGTGGCCGGGTCCGATTGCCCTGGCTGTGGAAGCTGGTCACGGCGGATTCACAG
The DNA here is from genome assembly GCF_040296125.1 of Streptomyces sp. NPDC002265. NCBI lineage: Bacteria > Bacillati > Actinomycetota > Actinomycetes > Kitasatosporales > Streptomycetaceae > Streptomyces > Streptomyces sp. NPDC002265. The sequence goes on from NZ_JBEOWS010000351.1 coordinate 9,735, forward strand.
CTCCTACCTGCGATTCCCCGCTGATGTGCCCAGCGGTGGCAGACAGGTCGTCCTCTGCCTGCGTGTCCGCAGGTTCCTCTGCCCGGTCATTTCGTGCGGGCGCCAGTGAACCGCACCGGGTTGTCCGGAGACTCTAGGTTGTGGCTGTGACCAGGCGTTTCGTGGCCGTCAGGTAGTAGTTGACTTCGTATTCGGCGGGC
>NZ_JBEOWS010000352.1:0-9861 GCF_040296125.1 Streptomyces sp. NPDC002265
CCCGCACGGGGCGGGCATGCGTCACTTCTTGCGACGGCCGATACGACGGCCCTGCTTGCGGCGCTCGGCGCGCGTGAGGCCGTCGGCCTCCGAGCGCACCGGCTCGTCGTCCTCGGCGAAGTCGCCCTCGACGATGCCGCCCTCGCCGTCCACGGTGGGCGCCGAGAAGTGCAGCCGGTCCCGGCGCTGCGGGGCCTCCAGGCCCTTGGCGCGGATCTCGGGACGCGCGCCGGCCTGGGCCGGGACCACGTCCTGGGGCTCCTTCGTCAGCGACGGCTGGACGTCCTCGACCGGGACCTCCTCGACCTGCTGCTCGACCTGGACCTCCAGGTTGAACAGGTAGCCGACGGACTCCTCCTTGATGCCCTCCATCATCGCGGTGAACATGTCGAAGCCCTCGCGCTGGTACTCGACCAGGGGGTCCTTCTGCGCCATCGCGCGCAGGCCGATGCCCTCCTGGAGGTAGTCCATCTCGTAGAGGTGCTCACGCCACTTGCGGTCGAGGACCGACAGCACGACCCGGCGCTCCAGCTCACGCATGATCTCGGAGCCGAGCTGCGCCTCGCGCGCCTCGTACTGCTCGTTGATGTCGTCCTTGATGGACTCGGAGATGAACTCCGCGGTCAGACCGGCACGGTCGCCGGCCGCGTCCTCCAGCTCCTCGACGGTGACCTTCACCGGGTAGAGCTGCTTGAACGCGCCCCACAGCCGGTCGAGGTCCCAGTCCTCCGGGAAGCCCTCGGCGGTCTCCGCGGCGATGTAGGCGTCGATGGTGTCGCTCATGAAGTGCTGCACCTGCTCCTGGAGGTCCTCGCCCTCCAGGACACGGCGCCGCTCGCCGTAGATGACCTCGCGCTGGCGGTTGAGGACCTCGTCGTACTTCAGGACGTTCTTGCGGGTCTCGAAGTTCTGCTGCTCGACCTGCGACTGGGCCGACGCGATCGCGCGCGTGACCATCTTGTTCTCGATCGGCACGTCGTCGGGCACGTTCGCCATCGACATCACGCGCTCGACCATCTGCGCCTTGAACAGCCGCATCAGGTCGTCACCGAGGGAGAGGTAGAACCGGGACTCGCCCGGGTCGCCCTGTCGGCCGGAACGACCGCGCAGCTGGTTGTCGATACGGCGCGACTCGTGCCGCTCGGTGCCGAGGACGTAGAGGCCGCCGAGCTCCTCGACCTCCTCCTTCTCGGCCCGGACCGCCTGCTCGGCGCGCTCCAGGGCGGCGGGCAGGGCCGCGGCCCACTCCTCGATGTGCTCCTCGGGGTCGAGGCCGCGCTGGCGCAGCTCCGCCTCGGCGAGGTCCTCGGGGTTGCCGCCGAGCTTGATGTCGGTACCACGGCCGGCCATGTTGGTGGCGACCGTCACGGCGCCCCGGCGGCCGGCCTGGGCGACGATCGTCGCCTCACGGTCGTGCTGCTTGGCGTTGAGCACCTCGTGCTGGATGCCGCGCTTGCTGAGCTGCTGCGAGAGGTACTCGGACTTCTCGACCGAGGTGGTGCCGACCAGGATCGGCTGGCCCTTCTCGTGCTTCTCGGCGATGTCGTCGACCACCGCGTCGAACTTGGCGACCTCGGTGCGGTAGATCAGGTCGGACTGGTCCTTGCGGACCATCGGCTTGTTCGTCGGGATCGGGACCACGCCGAGCTTGTAGATCTGGTGGAACTCGGCGGCCTCGGTCATCGCCGTACCGGTCATGCCGGAGAGCTTGTTGTAGAGGCGGAAGAAGTTCTGGAGGGTGATCGTGGCGAGCGTCTGGTTCTCGTCCTTGATCGGCACCCCTTCCTTCGCCTCGATCGCCTGGTGCATGCCCTCGTTGTAGCGGCGGCCGGCGAGGATACGGCCGGTGTGCTCGTCGACGATCATGACTTCGCCGTCGATGACGACGTAGTCCTTGTCCTTCTTGAAGAGTTCCTTGGCCTTGATGGCGTTGTTCAGGTAACCGACGAGCGGGGTGTTCACCGACTCGTACAGGTTGTCGATGCCCAGCCAGTCCTCGACCTTGGAGACACCGGGCTCGTGGATGGCGACGGTGCGCTTCTTCTCGTCGACGTCGTAGTCGCCCGTCTCCTCCAGGCCCTTCAGCGGGTTGCCCGCCTCGCCCCTCTTCAGGCGCGTGACCAGCTTGGCGAAGTCGCCGTACCACTTGGTGGCCTGGTCGGCCGGGCCGGAGATGATCAGCGGCGTACGGGCCTCGTCGACCAGGATGGAGTCGACCTCGTCGACGATCGCGAAGTTGTGACCGCGCTGGACCAGTTCGTCCTGCGACCACGCCATGTTGTCGCGCAGGTAGTCGAAGCCGAACTCGTTGTTCGTGCCGTACGTGATGTCGCACGCGTACTGCTCGCGACGCTGGGCCGGCGTCATGTTGGCCAGGATGCAGCCGACTTCCAGGCCCAGGAACTTGTGGACGCGACCCATCATCTCGGAGTCGCGCTCGGCCAGATAGTCGTTGACCGTGATGAGGTGGACGCCGTCTCCGGAGAGGGCGTTCAGGTAAGCCGGCAGCGTGCCGACCAGGGTCTTGCCCTCGCCGGTCTTCATCTCGGCGACATAGCCGAGGTGCAGGGCGGCACCGCCCATCATCTGGACGTCGTAGTGCCGCTGGCCGAGGACACGCTTGGCGGCCTCGCGCACGGTGGCGAAGGCCTCGGGCAGCAGGTCGTCCAGGCTCTCACCGTCGATGTAGCGCTGCTTGTACTCATCGGTGAGGGCCCGCAGCTCGGCGTCGGAGAGGTCGACGAAGTCCTCTTCGATGGAGTTGACCTGGTCCGCGATGCGGTGCAGCTTGCGCAGGATCTTGCCTTCGCCTGCACGCATGATCTTCGAGAGGACGGACACGGGGGTTGGTCTCCTTGCCGGTCGGGCCTGGGACGGTCGGTTTCCATTTGACTTACTGAGCAACGGCCATCGTATGCGAGGACCCCACCACCCCGGGAGGCCTGCCGCCACCACGACGGCCGTCTTCAATGGGCACAACGTACGGAGCACTCGGATGGTGCCGTGTCCGGCCGCCGAATTGCACGAAATGTGATCGCGGGCTCACGCGGCGCAAAGAGATGGCGCCCATCGGCCGGACGCGCGCAGAATCGGCCGATGGAACCCGTCACGCTCACCACCGGCCGTCTGGTCCTGCGCGCCGTCGGCCCGGACGACACCGACGCCGTGTACGGCGCAGCCCAGGACCCGGACATCCAGCGCTGGACCACGATCCCCTCCCCCTACCTTCCGGAGCACGCCCGGGGCTTCACGCACCAGCTGGTCCCGGACGGCTGGGCCGACAGCTCGATGTTCACCTTCGGTGTGTTCCTCCCCGCGGGGGACCTGGTGGGCATGCTCGCGCTCACCATGCGCTCCCTGGGCATGGCGGAGATCGGTTTCTGGGCCACGAAGGAGCACCGCGGCAACGGCTACACCACCGAGGCCGCCCACGCGGCCGCCCACTGGGCCTTCACCCGGCTCGCGGTCGACCGCGTCGAGTGGCGCGCCGAGGTCGGCAACCACGCCTCGCGCGCGGTGGCGGAGAAGACCGGTTTCACCATCGAGGGCACGCTGCGCTCCGCGATCAACAACAAGGGCGTACGACGGGACTGCTGGGTGGGCTCGCTGCTGCCGTCGGACCTGGGACTGCCGTCGACGGCGCCGTACCTGCCCGCCCCCACGCGCCCCGCCTAGAGGCCGACGTCCGGAGCGGCCCGGCATCGCGGGGGCGGGCCCGCGCAGCTGCACACCAGCGGGCCGCGCACCCGCGGGCCGCACGCACGCGGGCCGCACGCACGCGTGCCCGCACATCTGCGTGCATGCGGTCCTGCTTGCCCGCGCGCCTGCGCGACCGTGCGCCTGCGTGTCGGCGCGCCCGGTGGACGCCCTCGTCGGGACGCCCTTGCCGTCTCCCGCTGTCAGTCCCACCCTCTATCGTGCGGATGTATGACGACCCCGCGCCCCATCCCCCTCTCGGCGGACGACGCCCGCCGCATCGCGCTCCGCGCACAGGGCTTCCTCGGCGCCCCCGACCGCCGGGCCGGCGTCCGCGGTGTCCTGCGTCATCTCGGCGCGGTCCAGCTCGACACCATCTCGGTGCTCGCCCGCTCCCACGAGCTCATCCCGTACGCACGCCTGGGCGCCGTGGGCCGCCGGACGGTGGACGACGCCTACTGGACGGACACGCACGCCTTCGAGTACTGGTCGCACGCCGCCTGCATCCTGCCCATCGAGGAGTGGCCGCACTTCGCCTTCCGCCGCCGCGCCTACCGCAGCCGCCCGCACTGGAACCACGAGCTGCCCGAGGGTGCCTACGACCAGGTCGTCGAGCAGCTGCGCGCCGAGGGCCCCCTCACCGCGACGGAGCTGGGCGGGGCGAAGAAGACCAGCGAGTGGTGGGACTGGTCCGGCACGAAGGTCGCCGTCGAGCGGGCGCTGATGTACGGCGAGGTGGTGTGCGTCGAGCGCCGCGGCTGGAAGCGGGTGTACGACCTGGCCGAGCGGGCGATCCCGGCCGCGCTGCTGCACGACGAGCTGGACGACGCCGAGTGCCTGCGCCGCCTGGTCCGCCTGGCCGGCCAGTCCCTCGGCGTGGGTACGCGCGCGGACATCGCCGACTACCACCGGCTCAAGGGGGAGCAGTTCGACGCGGTGATCGCGGATTCGGGTCTGGTCCCGGTCACGGTGGAGGGCTGGGGCAAGCCCGCCTGGGCCGACCCGGCGGCGCTGGAGACCGCTCCGCGCGGCCGCCACCGCACCACGCTGCTGTCCCCGTTCGACTCGCTGATCTGGGAGCGGGCGCGCACGGAGCGGATCTTCGGCTTCACCCACCGCCTGGAGGCCTACGTCCCCAAGCCCAAGCGCGTGCACGGCTACTTCGCGATGCCGGTCCTCGCCGGCGGCCGTCTCGTCGGCCGGGTGGATCCGGCCCGCGAGGGCCGCACGCTGGTCGCCAAGCAGGTCACCCTGGACGGCCCGAAGGCCGTTCCCGCGGTGGCCGAGGCCCTGGTGGCCGCGGCGGGCTGGGTGGACTGCACGGACGTCCGCGTGGAGCGCGTGGACGCCCCCGAACTGCGCGCCCCGCTCACCGCCGAACTCGCCCGCGCCCTGGCCTAGGGCTGCGGCTGCGACCGCCGGACGGGCCTCAGAGTCCTCCGGCGGTCACCGGATCTCGAGGATCTTCTCCCGCATCGCGTACACCACCGCTTCCATCCTGGAGTGCAGCTGCAGCTTCTCCAGGATGTTGCGCACATGGTTCTTCACGGTGTTCTCGGAGATGAACAGCTCCTTGGCGATGTCCCGGTTGTTCATCCCGGTGGCGACGAGCTTGAGCACCTCCAGCTCGCGGTCCGTCAGCCGGGGCGCGGGCACCAGCCGGCGCTCGTCGGTGCGCTGGATCATCGACTTGAACTCGGTGAGCAGCTTCGAGGCCATGGAGGGGCTGATCTGTGACTGCCCGTCGGCCACCGCGCGGATGGCGGTGGCCACCTCGTCGGTGGAGATCTCCTTGAGCAGATAGCCGGTCGCACCGGCCTTGATCGCCTCGTAGAGGTCGGCTTCCTCGTCACTGATCGTGAGCATGATGATCTTGGCGCTGGGTGCCACCTCCTTGATGGAGGTGCATGCCTCGATCCCCCCGCGCCTCGGCATCCGCACATCCATCAGGATGATGTCCGGCAGCAGGTCGGCGGCCTTGACGACGGCTTCGGCGCCGTCGCCCGCCTCGCCCACGACCTGGATGTCCTCCTCGGCGGCGAGCACGATCTCCAGGCCACGGCGGAACAGGGCATGGTCGTCCACGACAAGGACTCTGATCGGTTCCTTGCGTGAAGTGCCTGCGTCCGGGCCCATGCCGACGACGCCTCCGGCATCTCCGTCGTGCATCGGTCCGAAGCTGTCCGCCATCGTTCCTCCCCCTGAAGGCTTTGGCCCGTGGTCCTGAGCCATCGCCAACCCAAGGCAACGGCCCACCGGTTGAGCCGCGGCCCCCATGCTTTCATGCCCGGCCCTCAACACGGTGACAGAGCGGTACGCGCAGCGGCCGCACATCGGTGCCCCTGGGGGCGCGAGCGCGCTCCAGGGGCACCGTCTCATCTGTCATCCGTGAAGGTCAGCCACCGAGCGCGCCGCTCGCGCCGGGCGAGTGCGCCTGGGTGACCATCGTGTCCGTGCTGAGGTGGATCACACCGTAGTCGTACGCGTGCCTCCGGTAGACGACACTCGGTTCCTTGGTCTCGGAGTCGACGAACAGATAGAAGTCGTGTCCGACCAGCTCCATCTCGTAGAGCGCCTGGTCGAGCGTCATCGGAGCGGCGACGTGTGTCTTCTCGCGGACCACCAGGGGGCCGTCGCCCTGCACTTCGAGTGAACCGATCCGCTTCGTGGGCACGCTGTCCGAGTCCTCCGCCGAAACGGGGTGGCCGTTGCCGTTGAGTGTCGCCACTCCCGGGACGTGGTCGGCGACCTCTGCCGCCGTGAGCCTGCGGGCGCCACGGCGCGTGTTCTTCTTGTCGTGCTGCTTGCGCAGCCGGGCGTCCAGCTTCTCCGCTGCCAGGTCGAGTGCCGCGTACGGATCGTTGGCCGCTGCCTCCGCCCGGATCACCGGACCGCGGGAGCGGAGCGTGATCTCCACTCGGTCACAGCGGTCGGCCTGTCGGGGGTTGGGCTCCTTGGACACCTCGACGTCGAGGCTGATCACCTTGCCATCGAGCTTCTGGATCTTGTCCAGGTTCAGCTTCTCGGCCACGTGCTTGCGGAACCGCTCGGGCACCTCGGTCTTGCGGCCCTTGACGACGATGTCCACGCAGAACTCCGTTCCCGGATCGCCCCGCATCCACGGCGGGGCATCTCCCTTTTGCACCAGGCTCCGGTGAACTCCGGAACCTCGGACTCGGCGACTTCCACCTCCTCCTCCCCCATGGGCAAGATCTACACCCCCGACGCCGTCACCGATAGCGCAAAACCACGGCACGGCATTCGGATATGCGAGGGTGGCCTGCGGCTTTCCCTCACAACCGAACATATCTCGCCCGGACGGATGTCGTCACCCTCTAACGCGACGTACCTCCGTTCAGGTGAATTGACCGGCTCATTACCTGCAACGACGCAAGCCCACGGTCAGTTCCGGTTTATTTCGAAGGAATCCGACGGCGCCGCGATCACGGCTGCACAGATCAGGCCTCGGCACTCGTTGCCGTCCGCCCCTGACCGCCCGGACCGACCCCGCTCCTGCCTCCCTTCGCCCGTCCCGTCCGTTCGTTCCTCTCTGCCTTCCCGACCTGCTCGCGGATACACGGGGGCCGCCCCCATGAACCCTCGTTCGCCCGTATCCGGCCACCTGTACGACCCCGCACGCGCCGCCTGCGCCCGCACGGCCCGTGCCGCCTCGGCGAGCGAGGCGCCGGTGGTCATCAGGTCGTCGACGAGCACGACCGGTCCCTCCGCCAGCAACCGCTCCGCGCCGGGTACCACCGTCAGCGCGCCCGCGAGGTTCTCCAGCCGCTGCCGGGAGTCGAGCCCCGCCTGGTCGGCCACGGCTCGCCTCTGCCGCAGCACGGCGAGCACCCGGGCCGCGGTTCCCGTGCGGCGCAGTTCACCCGCGGCCGCCAGGGCGATCCGCCGCGCCGGTCGGCGCCCAGTTCCAGCCGGAAGGCCATGGCCCGCAGCCGGTCGCCGGCGCCGATACGGGCGAAGGCCTCGACGGCGCCCGGGCGCGGGACGTAGTAGCCGATGTCGCGGACCACGGGGCGGCTGCCCCGGGTGCCGCGCAGGGGAGCGTGCTCGGCGAGCCAGGCCAGTTCGTCGTAGGCCCGGCCTGCGGTGTGCCGCAGCATGCGGTGGACGGGGTGCAGCCCGCTCAGCACCGCGAGGAGGCGCTCGGCGAAGACATCGGTGGGGCGGGGCTGCGGGACCTGCCGGTGGGGCGGCCCGGCGGGCACCGCGGGGGCGACCGGTGCCGGGGACGTGCCGGGCAGGACTCGGGACGCCGGTGCGGGCGCGGACGCGGGCGCCGGGGCGGGGGCGGTTGCCGCGGGGGTGCGGGACGGGCCGGTGCCCGGCGCGGTGCGGGCGGGGCCGGTACCGGGGCGGCGGGTGTCGTGCCGGACCGGAGGGCGGCTGCCGGTGTGGCGGCGGGTCCTGGTCATCACCTTGTTCATGTGCGTCCCCGTTCCATGGGTCCAGCGGCTCCCGGCCCGGCCGGTGGGTCCGACCCGGGTGATACCGGCGGGTAACTTGCGGTCGGGGATCTTGTACGGGGTGGTGGACCGCAGGAGCAAGGAAGCCGTCGCCCGGGTCGAGGGGCGCGGAAGGTTCACCTATCAGGGTGACCGAGGGGGACGTACGGCCCGTATTTCCGGGGGAGCGCCGGGTGAGTTCCGGGGCGCCGGGTGGACGTGTCCAGGAGGGGCGGCAGGGACCCGAAAGGGGACTCCCGCACGTATCCTGAAGGCCCTCCGGGAGGCGCGCCGTCCGGCCTCCCTCAGGTCACCCGAGCCCCGACCACGAAAGCGGCCAGCCCATGCGCGTCTACGTCCCTCTGACCCTCTCCGGTCTCGCCGAGGCGTACAAGACGGGTGAGCTGGGGGCGGAGCCGCTCGTCGCGTACGCCGTCACGCCGGGACTGCGCGAGTGGTACCTCTCCGACGACATCGAGGAGCTGGAGTACGCGGCGCTGAGCCGGGCCGCGCTGGCGTCGCTGCGCCTGCTCGCCGCGGACCCCGGGGCGGCCCGGCGGCGCACCGTGGTCGCCGTCGACGTGCCCGACGGCATCGCGTCCGTCGACCCCGACCGGGGGCTCGACCCGGCCGCGCTCGGCGAGGTGCGGGTCGCCGCAGTCGTGGCGCTGGCCAAGGTGGCCTCGGTGCACGTCGACGCGCAGGACGCGGAGGCGGACGTGGCAGCCGCGGCGCAGGCGCTGCCGGCGGCGGACGGCGGGGACGACGACGCGCAGTTCGTCGTGGACGGGGCCGAGGACCACGAACTGCTGTGGTTCGCCACGCAGGAGATCCAGAACCTGGTCGTCGGGCTCGGGGGCTGAGACCCTCGGCTGTTCTCGTGGATGTCAGTGGTCGCGGGTAGTTTTTTCCCATGGGGAAGCACAAGGCTGCACACATCGTCTGGGACTGGAACGGCACGCTCTTCCACGACAACGAGGCGATCATCGGGGCGACGAACGCGGCGTTCCTGGAGCTGGGGCTCGAACCGATCACGCTGGAGCGGTACCGGGCGCTGTACTGCGTGCCGGTGCCGAAGTTCTACGAGCGGCTGATAGGACGGCTGCCGACGGACGCCGAGTGGGAGCTCATGGACGAGATCTTCCACCGGTACTACGCCGAGCACCGGGCGGCCTGCGGGCTGACGGCGGGGGCGGTCGAACTGCTCGCCGGGTGGCGGTCGGCGGGCCGCAGCCAGTCGATCCTGAGCATGTACGTGCACGACGAGCTCGTCCCGCTGGTGCGGGGCTTCGGCATCGAGTCGCACTTCGTACGCGTCGACGGGCGGACCGGCCCGTCCGGGGGCAGCAAGACCATGCACATGGTGCGCCACCTCGGCGCGCTCGCCGGGGTGGACCCCGCCCGCACGGTCGTGATCGGGGACGCGGCCGACGACGCGGTGGCGGCGCTGCACGCGGGGGCGCGGGCGGTGCTGTACACCGGGGGGTCGCACAGCCGGGCCAGCCTGGAGGAGGTGGGTGTGCCGGTCGTGGACACGCTGGAGGAGGCGGTCGAGGAGGCGCAGCGGATCGCGGCCTGAGCCGTGGCCGCTCCCGAGCCGCCACGGGCTGGAGCGGGCCGGTGCGGGCCGCCGCGACCCTGTGCGCCGGACGGGCGGCGATGTGGACGGGCAGCCCTCCGGTGACGGCCTCGGTGGCGAACATGC
>NZ_JBEOWS010000353.1:0-9858 GCF_040296125.1 Streptomyces sp. NPDC002265
GACATGGAGTCCAACGGCAAGTCGGTGGACCGCGAGGGCAACCCGGTGGACTGGCAGACCGGCCCGGTCGTCTGGGGCACCCCCGGCACCAACGGGCAGCACGCCTACTACCAGTTGATCCACCAGGGTACGAAGCTGATCCCCGCGGACTTCATCGGCTTCGCCCGTCCCGTGGACGAGCTGGGCGACAGACTCAAGGCCCAGCACGACCTGTTGATGGCCAACTTCTTCGCCCAGACCCAGGCGCTGGCCTTCGGCAAGACGCCGGAGGAGGTCCGCGCGGAGGGTGTGCCCGAGGAACTGGTGGCGCACAAGACGTTCCACGGCAACCACCCCACCACCACGATCCTGGCGCGCGAGCTGACCCCCTCGGTGCTCGGCCAACTGATCGCCCTCTACGAGCACAAGGTGTTCGTCCAGGGAGCGGTGTGGGACATCGACTCCTTCGACCAGTGGGGCGTGGAGCTCGGCAAGGTCCTCGCCAAGCGGATCGAACCGGCCCTGACCGAAGGCGCCGAGGTCCCCGGCCTCGACACCTCCACCCAGGCCCTCGTCGCCGCCTACCGGGGGCTGCGCGACCGGAAGTGACCACTCGTGCGGGAAGCGGGCGGCGCGCGGCCGCCCGCCTCCCGTAGACTCCCCGGCGATCATCACGGCCGTGGCTCGGGGGAGTGCAAGGTGGCTGGTGCCAGAGGGAGTTGGACGGGCGGAAGGCTGCGGGGCGGCTCCTTCCTGAAGCCCCACAAGGTCGCCCGGGTGTTGTTGCATCCCGCGTGGATCCCGGAGTCGCTGGATGCGACCGTGGAGCGGCTCAAGCGCGTGCGGGTGGTCGCGGGCGCGGTCGCGGCCATCGGTGTCTACACCTTCGTCGAAGGCGGCCTGGCCCTCACGGAGATGATGGAGAACACGCTGATCGCGGCGGCGGTGCTGCTGTTCGTGACGCCGGTGACGGTCGGTGTGATGCTCTACGTCTGGCGTCGCGGCGGGACGGTACGCCAGTTGCGCCCGTCCCTGGTGAACGCGCTCAAGCTGCTGCTGTTCTTCGTCGGCTCGGTGGTCGCGACGGTGCTGCTGCTGCAGGGCGCGAGCGCGATGAGCGGCAGTTTCGCGATCATCCCGATCGGCCTCCTGGCGCTGTGGATGGTCGGGTTCGTGGGCGCGGGCGCGCTGCGGATCACGGCGAACTTCTTCGGCACCGCGGCGGTGCACCGCGCCCTGCCGCCGCTGCTGGCCACGGTGACGACCTGGCTGATGGCCGTACCGGACCTCGTCACCGGCGATCTGCACGGCCTCGGTCTGCGACTGGGCGTGGTCTTCATCCTGGGCGCGCCGGTCACGGTCACGGCCGTCTCCCTGCTGGAGCTGGGCCGTCTCAAGCGGCGCTACGGCATCCGGCTCGGCGCACACCCCGCGACGCTGCCACCGCCGCGGCAGACGTACGTACCGCCCCAGGGGAATCCGTACGGCCAGGGGAACCCGTACGGCCAAGGGAGTCCGTATCCTCCGGGAAGCCCCTATCCGGCAGGGAATCCGTACGGCCAGGGCAGTCCCTATCCCCGGGGCAACCCGTACGCCCCGCCCTCGCCCCCGCGGCAGCCCCGCAACGGCCGGAACCCGTACGGCCGTTGACCGTACGGGTTCCGGGAAGTGCCTGCTGTGCCGTCAGGGCGACGCGGGCGGGTACAGCGAGCGCGGCAGCTGGGCGGCCGCCGCCGAGTCCAGCAGCCACAGGGTGCGCTGCCTTCCGTACGCCCCGGCAGCCGGGGCCTGGATCTCGCCCGCGCCCGACAGGGCGATCGCCGCGGCGTTCGCCTTGTCCTCGCCGGCCGCCAGCAGCCACACCTCACGGGCCGCCCGGATCGCCGGGAGGGTGAGGGTGGTGCGGGTCGGCGGGGGCTTGGGCGCGCCGTGGACGCCGACGACCGTGCGCTCGGTCTCCCGGACCGCGGGCAGCTCCGGGAAGAGCGAGGCCACATGGGTGTCCGGGCCGACGCCCAGCATCAGCACGTCGAAGGTCGGCACCGCGCCGTGGTTCTCGGGGCCGGCCGCCCGGGCCAGCTCCTGCGCGTAGGCCGCCGCGGCGGCGTCCGCGTCCGCACCGTGCGGACCGTCCGAGGCGGGCATGGCGTGCACGCGCTTCGGGTCCAGCGGTACGGAGTCCAGCAGGGCCTCGCGGGCCTGCGTGACATTGCGCTCGGGGTCGCCCTCGGGCAGGAACCGCTCGTCGCCCCACCACAGGTCGAGGCGGCTCCAGTCGATGGCGTCCCGGGCCGGCTGGGCCGCCAGCGCGGCCAGCAGTCCGTTGCCGTTGCGGCCGCCCGTCAGGACCACGGACGCCGCACCCCGGGAGGCCTGCGCGTCCACGATCTTCGTGATGAGCCGGGCCGCGGCGGCCTGGGCCATCAGTTCCTTGTCGTGGTGCACGACCAGCTGCGGGGTGTTCACTTCGCCGCCTTCTTCCCCGGGGGCGGGGCCGGGACCGGAGCCTTCCCGGCAGGCCTGTCCTTGGTGGCCACGGCGGGCTCGCCGGACGCCGCCGTGTGCTCCTGCGGCGCCTGCTCGCGCGGGGTCGCGGACTGCGCGTGCAGCCGGTCCACCCCGAACCGCAGCGCCGAGGCGTAGGTGTCGTCCGGGTCGAGCCGGCGCAGCTCCTCCGCGATCAGCTCGGCGGTGTCCCGCCGCTTGAGCGCCACCGCACGGTCCGGCTGCCCCTCGATCGACAGCGTGGCGACGGTGCCGTCCGCGCGGTCGAGGGCGATCGAGCCGTGGTCGGTGTCCAGGCGGACCGCCGTCAGGCCGGGGCCGGACGACAGGGAGCGCCTGACGGGGACGTCCAGCCGGTCCGCGAGCCACATCGCGAGCAGCTCGCAGCTCGGGTTGAACTCCTCGCCCTCCACCTCGACGCCCTTGACCTCGCAGACGACCTGGTCCAGGGCCGCGGCGAGCATCGAACGCCAGGGCGTGATGCGCGTCCACGACAGGTCCGTGTCGCCGGGCGCGTAGGTGTCGGCGCGGGCGGACAGCTCCCGTACCGGCTGCTCGGCGGCGTAGGTGTCGGTGACCCGGCGCTGGGCGAGGGCGCCCAGCGGGTCGTTCGCCGGGTCCAGGGGCGCGTCGACCGGCCACCAGACCACCACGGGGGCGTCGGGCAGCAGCAGCGGCAGCACCACCGACTGGGCGTGGTCGGCGACCTCGCCGTACAGCCGCAGGACGACCGTCTCGCCGGTGCCCGCGTCCGCACCCACCCGCACCTCGGCGTCGAGGCGGGACTTCGTGCGGTCGCGGGGCGAGCGGGAGACGCGCCTGATGACCACGAGGGTGCGCGAGGGGTGCTCGCGCGAGGCGTCGTTCGCCGCCTTCAGGGCGTCGTAGGCGTTCTCCTCGTCGGTGACGATGACGAGGGTGAGCACCATGCCCACGGCAGGGGTGCCGATGGCGCGGCGGCCCTTGACGAGCCCCTTGTTGATCTTGCTAGCCGTGGTGTCCGTCAGGTCTATCTTCATGGCCGGCGCCAGCTCCGTCCGTCTCGCTCCAGCATCTCGTCCGCCTCGACGGGACCCCAGGTGCCGGCCGGGTACTGGGCCGGCTTGCCGTGCTTGTCCCAGTACTGCTCGATCGGGTCGAGGATCTTCCAGGACAGCTCGACCTCCTCGGTGCGCGGGAAGAGGTTGGAGTCGCCGAGCAGCACGTCCAGGATGAGCCGCTCGTACGCCTCCGGGCTGGACTCCGTGAACGACTCGCCGTAGGCGAAGTCCATGGACACGTCCCGGATCTCCATCGACGTGCCCGGCACCTTGGAGCCGAAGCGGACCGTGACGCCCTCGTCGGGCTGGACGCGGATGACGATCGCGTTCTGGCCCAGCTCCTCGGTGGCCGTCGTGTCGAAGGGGGAGTGCGGGGCGCGCTGGAAGACGACCGCGATCTCCGTGACCCGGCGGCCCAGGCGCTTGCCCGCCCTCAGGTAGAACGGCACGCCCGCCCAGCGGCGGTTGTCGACGCCCACCTTGATCGCGGCATAGGTGTCGGTCTTCGACTTCGCGTCGATGCCGTCTTCCTGGAGGTAGCCGATGACCTTCTCGCCGCCCTGCCAGCCTTCCGAGTACTGGCCGCGCACGGTGTCCTTGCCGAGGTCCTTCGGCAGCCGTACGGCGCCGAGCACCTTGGTCTTCTCCGCGGCCAGCGCGTCCGCGTCGAAGGAGGCGGGCTCCTCCATGGCGGTCAGCGCCATCAGCTGGAGCAGGTGGTTCTGGATGACGTCACGGGCGGCGCCGATGCCGTCGTAGTAGCCGGCCCGGCCGCCGATGCCGATGTCCTCGGCCATGGTGATCTGCACATGGTCCACGAAGGACCGGTTCCAGATCGGCTCGAACATCGTGTTGGCGAAGCGCAGCGCCAGGATGTTCTGGACGGTCTCCTTGCCCAGGTAGTGGTCGATACGGAAGACCTGGTCCGGGGCGAAGACCTCGTGCACGACCTTGTTGAGCTCCTCGGCCGACTTCAGGTCGTGGCCGAAGGGCTTCTCGATGACCGCGCGCCGCCACGAGCCGCGCGTCTGGTCGGCGAGGCCGTGCTTCTTGAGCTGCTGGATGACCACCGGGAAGGAACGCGGCGGCACGGAGAGGTAGAAGGCGAAGTTGCCGCCCGTCCCCTGTGCCTTGTCGAGCTCCTCGATGGTCCCGCGCAGCCGCTCGAAGGCGTCGTCGTCGTCGAAGGTGCCCTGGACGAAGCGCATCCCCTGGATGAGCTGCTGCCAGACCTCCTCGCGGAACGGCGTACGGGCGTGCTCCTTGACGGCGTCGTGGACCTCGGCGGCGAAGTCCTCGTGCTGCCACTCGCGGCGGGCGAAGCCGACGAGCGAGAAGCCCGGCGGCAGCAGCCCGCGGTTGGCGAGGTCGTAGACGGCGGGCATCAGCTTCTTGCGCGACAGGTCGCCGGTGACGCCGAAGATGACCAGGCCCGACGGCCCCGCGATACGCGGGAGCCGTCGGTCGGCGGGGTCACGCAGCGGGTTGCTGCTTGACAACGTTTCAGCCCTCCGAGGGGGCGAGGCGCTGAAGCTCCGCCTCGGTCGACTTGAGCAGGTCGTTCCAGGACGTCTCGAACTTGTCGACGCCCTCGTCCTCCAGCAGCTGGACCACGTCGTCGTACGAGATGCCGAGCTTCTCGACCGCGTCGAGTTCCGCGCGGGCCTGCTCGTACGTGCCGGCGATCGTGTTGCCGCTGATCACGCCGTGGTCCTCGGTGGCCTCCAGGGTGGCCTCCGGCATGGTGTTCACCGTGTTCGGCGCCACCAGGTCGACGACGTACAGCGTGTCCTTGTAGGCCGGGTCCTTCACACCGGTGGAGGCCCACAGCGGACGCTGCTTGTGCGCCTGCGCCTTGTCGAGGGCCAGCCAGCGCTCGGACGAGAAGACCTCCTCGTACGCCTGGTAGGCGAGCCGGGCGTTGGCGACGCCCGCCTTGCCGCGGGCGGCCTTGGCCTCGTCGGTGCCCAGGGCGTCGATCCGCTTGTCGATCTCCGTGTCCACGCGGGAGACGAAGAAGGACGCCACGGACTGGATCTTCGACAGGTCCAGGCCGCGCTCCTTGGCCTTCTCCAGGCCGGAGAGGTAGGCGTCCATGACCGCGCGGTAACGCTCCAGCGAGAAGATCAGCGTGACGTTGACGCTGATGCCGAGGCCGATGACCTCGGTGATCGCCGGCAGACCCGCCTTGGTGGCGGGGATCTTGATGAGCGTGTTGGGGCGGTCCACGAGCCAGGCGAGCTGCTTGGCCTCGGCGATGGTCGCCGTGGTGTTGTGCGCCAGGCGCGGGTCGACCTCGATGGAGACCCGGCCGTCCTGGCCCCCGGTGGCGTCGAAGACCGGGCGCAGGATGTCGGCGGCGTCGCGGACGTCCGCCGTCGTGATCATGCGGATGGCCTCTTCGACGGTGACCTTGCGGGCGGCGAGGTCGGTGAGCTGCTGCTCGTAACCGTCGCCGCTGCTGATCGCCTTCTGGAAGATCGACGGGTTGGTGGTGACGCCGACGACGTGCTGCTGGTCGATCAGCTCGGCGAGGTTGCCGGACGTGATCCGCTTGCGCGACAGGTCGTCCAGCCAGATCGCGACGCCCTCATCGGAGAGGCGCTTCAGTGCGTCTGTCATGGAAATTGCATCTCCTACGTGTCGTGTACGGGCGTCAGTTCCGGGCGGCGGCGAGGGATTCCTGCGCCTTCGCGGCCACGTTCTCGGCGGTGAAGCCGAACTCGTTGAAGAGGAGCGCGCCGTCGGCGGAGGCCCCGAAGTGCTCCAGGGAGACGATGCGGCCGGCGTCCCCGACGTACTTGTGCCAGGTCAGACCGATGCCGGCCTCCACCGCGACACGCGCCTTGACCGACGGCGGCAGGACGCTGTCCCGGTACCCCTGGTCCTGCTCCTCGAACCACTCCACGCAAGGCATGGACACGACTCGCGTCGGCACGCCCTCGGCCTGGAGCCGCTCGCGCGCCTCGACGGCGATGTGGACCTCGGAACCGGTGGCGATCAGCACGACCTGCGGCTCGCCGCCCTCGGCCTCGAACAGCACGTAGCCGCCCTTGGCCGTGTTGTCGTCGGGCTCGTAGGTCGGCACACCCTGACGGGTCAGCGCGAGGCCGTGCGGGGCGCCCTTGCCGAACACCTTGGTGTGACGGCGCAGGATCTCGCGCCAGGCGACGGCGGTCTCGTTGGCGTCGGCCGGGCGGACCACGTTCAGGCCCGGGATGGCGCGCAGCGAGGCGAGGTGCTCGACCGGCTGGTGCGTGGGACCGTCCTCGCCGAGGCCGATGGAGTCGTGCGTCCACACGTACGTCACCGGCAGGTGCATCAGGGCCGACAGGCGTACGGCGTTGCGCATGTAGTCGGAGAACACCAGGAAGGTGCCGCCGTAGATGCGCGTGTTGCCGTGCAGCGCGATGCCGTTCATCTCCGCGGCCATGGAGTGCTCGCGGATGCCGAAGTGGATCGTTCGGCCGTACGGGTCGGCCTCCGGCAGCGGGTTGTCCGCCGGGAGGAAGGAGCTGTCCTTGTCGATGGTGGTGTTGTTCGAGCCGGCCAGGTCGGCGGAGCCGCCCCACAGCTCGGGGATCACCGGGCCGAGCGCCTGGAGGATCTTGCCGGAGGCGGCCCGGGTGGCGACACCCTTGCCGGGCTCGAAGACCGGGATCTTCTCCTCCCAGCCGGTGGGCAGCTCGCCCGCGGCGATGCGGTCGAACTCGGCCGCGCGCTCCGCGTTGCCGTTGCGCCACTCCTGGAAGGACTTCTCCCACTCGGCCCGCGCCTGACGGCCGCGCTCCAGCGCACCACGGGTGTGGTCGATGACCGCCTCGGCGACCTCGAAGGACTGCTCGGGGTCGAAGCCCAGGACGCGCTTGGTGGCCGCGACCTCCTCCGCGCCGAGCGCCGAGCCGTGCGCGGCCTCGGTGTTCTGGGCGTTCGGGGCGGGCCAGGCGATGATCGAGCGCATCGCGATGAACGACGGCCGGTCGGTGACCTGCTTCGCCGCCTCGATCGCGTCGTAGAGGGCGTGCGGGTCCAGGTCGCCGTCCGGCTTCGGCGCCACGCGCTGTACGTGCCAGCCGTAGGCCTCGTAGCGCTTGACGGTGTCCTCGGAGACGGCCGTCTCCGTGTCGCCCTCGATCGAGATGTGGTTGTCGTCCCACAGCAGGACCAGGTTGCCGAGCTTCTGGTGGCCGGCGAGCGAGGACGCCTCCGCGGAGATGCCCTCCTGGAGGCAGCCGTCACCGGCGATGCAGTAGACGAAGTGGTCGAACGGGGAGTCGCCCTGCGGGGTCTCCGGGTCGAACAGACCGCGCTCGTAGCGGGCGGCCATCGCCATGCCCACCGCGTTGGCGACACCCTGGCCCAGCGGGCCGGTCGTCGTCTCCACACCCTTGGTGTGCCCGTACTCGGGGTGACCGGGGGTCTTCGAGCCCCAGGTGCGGAAGGACTTCAGATCATCCAGCTCCAGACCGAAACCGGCCAGGTAGAGCTGCGTGTAGAGGGTCAGGGACGAGTGGCCCGCGGACAGCACGAAGCGGTCGCGTCCGACCCACTCGGGGTCGGCGGGGTCATGCCGCATCACCTTCTGGAAGAGGGTGTAAGCAGCGGGCGCCAGGCTCATCGCCGTACCCGGATGGCCGTTTCCGACCTTCTGTACGGCATCGGCGGCCAGGACTCGGGCGGTGTCGACGGCCCGCTGGTCCAACTCGGTCCACTCGAGGTCTGTGGTGGTCGGCTTGGTGCTCACCCTGGGTCAGGGCTCCTCTCCACATGTCGAATTACCGGTGCTCTGGGCACGTGCCCACCGGCTGCCGGCGGACGAGGCGCCCACCGGCCGTTGTCGAGCCTACCCCCGTAAGAACGTGCATTTTTTCGAGTCATTCCAGACTGACGGGACTCCCGCGGATCCGCCTCCCGACTGGTCCGAATCGCATTCGGCAAGTGAATACGGAACCGCTCATCCGACTGCTCAATCGATCTACTTCCCGCTCGTCCGGAGCGCGCTCAATCGACGTACTTCCCGCTCGTCCGGAGCGCGCTCAACCGATGTACTTCCCGCTCGTCCGGAGCACGCTCAATCGGACATGTGTGCGCACGTAGGAGCGGCGCATCAACACGACCCCACCCCCGCGAATGTCCGGGTCTGGGCAACGTCTACAGTGGCGTGGTACGCGCGGGCCTTTACGGGGAGTTCATCCCGGGGCTTGCTGGGATGTCTCTGTCAGGGGTGTGCGTGACGGCCGTCGAATCCCGTCCAGCGGGTGGGGGCACCTCCCACGCCATTAGGGCTGTGGGGGAGCTCGGGACGAGCAGCAGCCGGGGCCAGCGGTCGTTCGGGGCCCGTCTGAAGGCGTTCGTGGCGCTGACCAAGCCCCGGATCATCGAGCTGCTGCTGATCACCACCGTTCCGGTGATGTTCCTGGCGCAGCAGGGTGTACCCGATCTGAAGCTGGTGCTGCTGACCTGCCTCGGCGGGTACCTCTCCGCCGGTGGCGCCAACGCGCTCAACATGTACATCGACCGGGACATCGACGCGCTGATGGACCGCACGTCGCAGCGTCCGCTGGTCACCGGCATGGTCAGCCCCGCCGAGTGCCTGGCCTTCGGCATCACCCTCGCGGTCGTGTCGACCCTGCTGTTCGGCCTGACCGTCAACTGGCTGTCGGCCTGGCTGTCACTCGGCGCGCTCCTCTTCTACGTGGTCGTCTACACGATGATCCTCAAGCGGCGCACCTCGCAGAACATCGTGTGGGGCGGCATCGCCGGCTGCCTCCCGGTCCTCATCGGGTGGTCGTCCGTCACCGACTCCCTGTCGTGGGCGCCGGTCATCCTCTTCCTCGTCATGTTCTTCTGGACCCCGCCGCACTACTGGCCGCTGTCCATGAAGGTCAGGGAGGACTACGCGCGCGTGGGCGTGCCGATGCTCCCGGTCATCGCCTCCAACAAGGTGGTGGCGCGGCAGATCGTCATCTACAGCTGGGTCATGGTCGGCGTGTCGCTGCTGCTCACCCCACTGGGCTACACGGGCTGGTTCTACACCGCGGTCGCCCTGCTGGCCGGCGGGTTCTGGCTCTGGGAGGCGCACGGGCTCCAGAACCGGGCCAAGGCCGAGGTGACGGGCGCCAAGCTCAAGGAGATGCGGCTGTTCCACTGGTCGATCACCTACGTGTCGATCCTGTTCGTGGCGGTCGCGGTGGATCCCTTCCTCCACTAGGCCGTCCGGCGGATCGGGTCGCAGGACAGGTCCCGGACACGCCGAAGTTCCCCGCACGGGCGGGGGGGGGGGGGAAATCCCCCCACCCCCCCCCGCCCCGGGTGTTAAAAACGACGGGGGCAA
>NZ_JBEOWS010000354.1:0-9847 GCF_040296125.1 Streptomyces sp. NPDC002265
GACGTACCCGCATGATCACATTCCATAAGAACGGACACGCGCACGCCCGAACGCCACAGCACCCTGCCAGCGCAGCCGCCGTGGTGCTCGGCGCCGCGGCGTTCCCCGCGGTGCTCGTCGGGGTGCTGGTGCACACCGGGTGGATCGGCCCGGGGGCCGCGCTCTGGGTGGCGGTGGTGGTGCTGATCGCCGTATGGGGGGTACTTCGATTTCCGGTGAACGGTGCGCGACGGCCCGCATCTACGCAGGTCAGAGCGCAGTTGCGTGTAAGGAACGGATAAGAGTTGAGTCGCTGTGGCTCAGCTCTGTTGACCGCGGGGTGGTGGTCGTGCACACTTGAGTCCGTTCCACTCAAGTCAGCTGGAGGAAATCACCATGGCACGTGCGGTCGGCATCGACCTGGGCACGACTAACTCCGTCGTCAGCGTTCTGGAGGGCGGCGAGCCCACCGTCATCACCAACGCCGAGGGTGCCAGGACCACGCCGTCCGTCGTCGCCTTCGCGAAGAACGGTGAGGTGCTGGTCGGCGAGGTCGCCAAGCGCCAGGCGGTCACGAACGTGGACCGGACCATCCGCTCGGTGAAGCGCCACATGGGCACCGACTGGAAGATCGAGCTCGACGGGAAGCACTTCAACCCGCAGCAGATGAGCGCGTTCATCCTGCAGAAGCTGAAGCGCGACGCCGAGGCGTACCTGGGCGAGAAGGTGGCCGACGCGGTCATCACCGTCCCGGCGTACTTCAACGACTCCGAGCGCCAGGCGACGAAGGAAGCCGGTGAGATCGCCGGTCTCAACGTCCTTCGTATCGTCAACGAGCCCACCGCGGCCGCGCTCGCCTACGGCCTCGACAAGGACGACCAGACGATCCTCGTCTTCGACCTCGGTGGCGGCACCTTCGACGTGTCCCTCCTGGAGATCGGCGACGGCGTCGTCGAGGTGAAGGCCACCAACGGTGACAACCACCTCGGTGGTGACGACTGGGACCAGCGCGTCGTCGACTACCTGGTGCAGCAGTTCCGCTCCGGTCACGGCGTGGACCTCGCCAAGGACAAGATGGCCCTCCAGCGTCTGCGCGAGGCTGCCGAGAAGGCCAAGATCGAGCTGTCCTCGTCCACCGAGACCTCGATCAACCTGCCCTACATCACGGCCTCCGCCGAGGGCCCGCTGCACCTGGACGAGAAGCTCACGCGCGCCCAGTTCCAGCAGCTGACCGCCGACCTGCTGGAGCGCTGCAAGACGCCGTTCCACAACGTCATCAAGGACGCCGGCATCCAGCTGTCCGAGATCGACCACGTCGTCCTCGTCGGCGGCTCGACCCGTATGCCCGCCGTCGCCGAGCTCGTCAAGGAGCTGACCGGCGGCAACGAGGCCAACAAGGGTGTGAACCCGGACGAGGTCGTCGCCATCGGCGCCGCCCTCCAGGCCGGTGTCCTCAAGGGTGAGGTCAAGGACGTCCTGCTCCTCGACGTGACCCCGCTGTCCCTCGGTATCGAGACCAAGGGCGGCATCATGACCAAGCTCATCGAGCGGAACACGACGATCCCGACCAAGCGGTCCGAGATCTTCACCACCGCCGAGGACAACCAGCCGTCCGTGCAGATCCAGGTCTACCAGGGCGAGCGCGAGATCGCGGCGTACAACAAGAAGCTCGGCATGTTCGAGCTGACCGGTCTTCCGCCGGCCCCGCGCAGCGTGCCGCAGATCGAGGTCGCCTTCGACATCGACGCCAACGGCATCATGCACGTCACGGCGAAGGACCTCGGCACCGGCAAGGAGCAGAAGATGACCGTCACCGGCGGCTCCTCGCTGCCGAAGGACGAGGTCGACCGCATGCGCCAGGAGGCCGAGAAGTACGCGGAGGAGGACCACGCCCGCCGCGAGGCGGCCGAGGCCCGCAACCAGGGCGAGCAGCTCGTCTACCAGACCGAGAAGTTCCTCAAGGACAACGAGGACAAGGTCCCGGGCGAGATCAAGACCGAGGTCGAGGCCTCCGTCGAGGAGCTGAAGGCCGCGCTCAAGGGCGAGGACTCCGCCCAGATCCGCACCGCCACGGAGAAGGTCGCCGCCGTCTCCCAGAAGCTGGGCCAGGCCATGTACGCCGACGCCCAGGCCGCGCAGGCCGCCGGTGGCGCGCCCGCCGGTGAGGCCCGCGCCGACGACGACGTCGTGGACGCCGAGATCGTCGACGACGAGCGCCGGGACGGTGTCGCGTGACGGAGGAGACCCCGGGCTTTGACGAGAAGCCCGACGTCCCCTCCGGCGCCACCTCTGACGACGCCGAGCCGAAGGCCGCCGCTCCCTCCGCGGAGGAGGCTGCGGCCCCGGCCGGGGACGCGAACCAGACCGCGGCCCTGGTGGCCCAGCTGGACCAGGTGCGTACCGCGCTCGGTGAGCGCACCGCGGACCTCCAGCGGCTCCAGGCCGAGTACCAGAACTACCGTCGCCGGGTCGAGCGGGACCGGATCGCGGTCCGGGAGATCGCCATCGCGAACCTCCTGACCGAGCTCCTGCCCGTGCTCGACGACATCGGTCGCGCGCGTGATCACGGCGAGCTGGTCGGCGGCTTCAAGTCCGTCGCGGAGTCGCTGGAGACCGTCGCGGCGAAGATGGGCCTGCAGCAGTTCGGCAAGGAGGGCGAGCCCTTCGACCCGACGATCCACGAGGCCCTGATGCACAGCTACGCGCCGGACGTCACGGAGACGACGTGCGTGGCGATTCTCCAGCCCGGGTATCGGTTCGGCGAGCGCACCATCCGCCCCGCGCGGGTGGCGGTGGCCGAGCCCCAGCCGGGGGCGCAGACGGTCAAGGCCGAGGACTCGGCCGAGACGGGTGACGACAAGGAGAGCGGTGGCCCGGACGAGGGCTGACGCTCAGACGCGGAAGCGGAAGGAGGGACGTCGGGGATGAGCACCAAGGACTTCATCGAGAAGGACTACTACAAGGTCCTCGGCGTCCCCAAGGACGCGACCGAGGCCGAGATCAAGAAGGCGTACCGGAAGCTCGCCCGCGAGTTCCACCCGGATGCCAACAAGGGCAACGACAAGGCCGAGGAGCGGTTCAAGGAGATCTCCGAGGCGAACGACGTCCTCGGCGACCCCAAGAAGCGCAAGGAGTACGACGAGGCCCGCGCCCTTTTCGGTGCCGGCGGGTTCCGCCCGGGACCGGGCGCGGGCGGCGGCAACTTCAACTTCGACCTGGGCGACCTCTTCGGCGGCGGCCCCCAGGGCGGCGGCGGTGCCGGCGGCTTCGGCGGCGGCATCGGCGACGTCTTCGGGGGCCTGTTCAACCGGGGCGGCGCGGGCACCGGCACCCGCGCCCAGCCCCGGCGCGGCCAGGACATCGACACCGAGGTCACCCTCAGCTTCACCGAGGCGATCGAGGGCGCGACGGTCCCGTTGCGGATGACCTCGCAGCAGGCCTGCAAGGCCTGTTCCGGCACCGGCGACAAGAACGGCACCCCGCGGGTGTGCCCGACCTGCGTCGGCACCGGACAGGTGGCGCGGGGCTCCGGCGGCGGCTTCTCGCTGACGGACCCCTGCCCGGACTGCAAGGGCCGCGGCCTGATCGCCGAGCACCCCTGCATGGAGTGCAAGGGCAGCGGCCGTGCCAAGTCCTCGCGCACCATGCAGGTCCGCATCCCGGCGGGTGTCACCGACGGGCAGCGGATCCGGCTGCGCGGCAAGGGCGCGCCGGGCGAGCGGGGCGGACCGGCGGGCGACCTGTACGTCGTCGTGCACGTCGACGCGCACCCGGTGTTCGGCCGCAAGGACGACAACCTCACCGTCACCGTGCCGGTGACGTTCACGGAGGCGGCGCTCGGCGGCGAGGTGCGGGTTCCGACCCTCGGCGGCCCGCCGGTGACGCTGAAGCTCCCCCCGGGCACCCCCAACGGCCGCACCATGCGCGCCCGTGGCAGGGGCGCGGTCCGCAAGGACGGCACCCGCGGCGACCTGCTGGTCACCGTCGAGGTGAGTGTTCCGAAGGACCTGTCGGGGAATGCTCGTGACGCACTGGAGGCGTATCGCGAGGCGACCGCGGGGGAGGACCCGCGGGCGGAGCTGTTCGAGGCCGCGAAGGGAGCTTGAGCGTGATGGACGGCCGTCGGCGTAACCCGTACGAACTGAACGAGGAGACCCCGGTCTACGTCATCTCGGTGGCGGCCCAGCTCTCCGGTCTGCATCCGCAGACGCTGCGTCAGTACGACCGCCTGGGTCTGGTCTCCCCCGACCGCACCGCCGGACGGGGGCGGCGCTACTCGGCCCGCGACATCGAACTGCTGCGCACCGTCCAGCAGTTGTCGCAGGACGAGGGCATCAACCTGGCCGGCATCAAGCGGATCATCGAACTGGAGAACCAGGTCGCGGCGCTCCAGTCCCGCGTCGCGGAGATGGAGGCGGCGCTGGAGGGCGCGGCGGCCACGATGCGGCAGCGCGAGGCCGCGGTGCACGCCTCCTACCGGCGGGACCTGGTCCCGTACCAGGAGGTCCAGCAGACCAGCGCGCTGGTGGTCTGGCGGCCGAAGCGGCAGGGGCCCTCGGACTGAGGGCCGCGACGCGGCGGTACGACGCGACGGCACGTGTGTGAAGGGGCCCGGGAGATCTCCCGGGCCCCTTCGCGTGCCTCCGGCGACGGGGTCCGGGCGGACGCCGGGACCCTTCGTGATCATGGTTTGACGGAGCAGTGACGGGTTGTGTGAAACTTTACTTTTCCGTGAACTTCCATTGAGTGAAGGGGCCATAAAAGACCGTTTGGTGAAGAATCTGCAGGGCCTTCGCGACCGACTGTGAGCGAAGCGGAGCATGATGTTGCTATCTCGTTAAGTGCTTCGGCTTGACGCCGACGGTTGCGGACGCGTTGTCTTTTCAGACACCTGGGTCACCATGTCGTACCCATGTCCGGATCGCACTTGAAGTGAGCCCCCGAATGCGTCGTATCGCCATATCCGTGGCCGCGTCCACTATGACTCTCTCGCTGGCAGGCTGCGGCATGCTCAACGCATCGGGGGACGCTGCCGAAGCGAGCCCGACGAAGGGCAACGACGTCACGGTGGGCATCCTGATGCCGGAGAAGACGAACACGCGTTACGCGGACTTCGACTACCCGATCATCAAGGCGAAGGTCGCCTCCCTGACCAACGGCCAGGGCCGGACCGCCTACGCCAACGCCGCCTCCGACGCGGACGTGCAGGCCACCCAGATGCAGAAGATGATCGACGACAAGGTCGACATCATCCTGCTGGACGCCGTCGACTCCCACGCCATCGCGGGCATGGTGAAGAAGGCCAAGGACGCGGGCATCCCGGTCATCGCCTACGACCGTCTGTCCGAGGGCCCGATCGACGCGTACATCTCCTTCGACAACGAGCTCGTCGGCGAGGTGCAGGGCCGCACCCTGGCCGAGCAGGTGGACAACTCCTCCGGCAAGATCGTCATGGTCAACGGCTCGCCCACCGACCCGAACGCCAAGCAGTTCAAGGCGGGCGCGCTCTCCGAGCTCGACGGCAAGGTGGTCATCGCCGACACCTGGGACACCAAGGACTGGAACCCCGACGTGGCCCAGGCCAAGATGACCAAGGCGATCGAGCGGATCGGCAAGAGCAACATCGCCGGCGTCTACGCGGCCAACGACGGTATGGCCGGCGGTGTCATCAAGGCCTTCAAGGCCGCGGGCGTCACCACCATGCCGCCTATCACGGGCCAGGACGCGGAGCTGGCGGGTGTTCAGCGGATCGTCGCCGGCCAGCAGTACATGAGCGTCTACAAGTCGTACCCGGAGGAGGCCGAGGCCGCCGCGCAGATGGCCGTCGCCCGGATCCAGGGTCACGACATCCAGTTCGACGCCCTGACCCGTGACAAGGTCGACAGCCCCACGAACAAGAACATCCCCTCGCTGCTGGTGAGCGTGGTCGCGCTGACCAAGGACAACATCAAGGACACCGTCGTCGCGGACGGCATCTACAAGATCTCCGACATCTGCACGGCCGACTACAAGGCCGCCTGCTCCGCGATCGGCCTCAAGTAGACCCTGGCGCCGCACGGGCCGGCGAGCGGCTCACAGGCCCGCGAACGGCTCGACAGGCCCGTCCCGGCGGTCCGCGAGCGCCTCAGCGGCCTGCACGCGCCTCAGTGGCCCCTGGAGACCTCACCGGTCCCAGGACGCCTCACCAGCCCACGAGTGGCTTCATCGGGATGAGCACGCCCTCCGGGGCGTGCTCCACCGGACGGCTGTCCATGAAGCCGGCCCGGTCGCGGTCGCCCGAGACGCGCACGCCCGTGACCTTCGCGTCGCGCGGCACGTCGTACCAGATCTCGACCTCGACGAGATCGTGTCCGCCGATCTCGACCTGGTCGTGCTGACGCCGTACCGCCATCGCGAAGGTGTCCGCCCGGCCGCGCCGGCCGGCGACGCCCTCCAGGCGCTGCCGCGCGACCACGTACGTGTGGAACTCGGGGTCCTTGTTCTCCACCCGCAGCCGGATCGCACAGAACTGGCCGTCGGGTTGCGCCTCACTGTGCGATCCCGAGACAGCCGTAAGGCCACACCGCAGGGACAGCAAGGTGAACGTGAGGTGTCCATCCTTGTAAGCCCTGGAAGGCCGTTGTACGGCCGCGGAGGGCGACGGACCCGCCGGACTCCCGCCCCCCGCGTCGCAGCCCGCGACAGGCAGCGTCAGAGCCGCGGCCAGTGTCGTCCATGTCAGTGCCCTCGGCAGGCGCCCTTTCGGCATAGGGGAAGTGTCGGGCCGTCGGAGCCGAAAGGGGAGAGGGCGGACACGACGGGAACGCATGGACGGCAGTCACCCGGGGGAGTGGATTCCGCCGAGTACCGGCCGGGTACGGAACACCACCGTCAGCTTGTGGCGATGCGATGGTCGGCGGTGGGCGGAAAGCGGGGCGAACCAGCTGTTTCCCACGGTCGGGCCGAGGGAAGCCGTGTTGCGGAGCAGGTAGGGTCCGCGCATAGTGGCGCCTGCGGAAGAGGCTGGAACCGGGGGTGGGACGGGCGATGGCCGGGCACGGGACGGAGCAGCATCCACACGGTGCCGACCGACTGTGCGAGGCCGGGGATCGGGTGTATTCCCGGGCCGTACGGCGCGGACGGGTGCGCCGTCGTGACGCGGACCCGGTGCCCTGTCTGCTGGAACTGGCCCTGCTGCACCCGGATCCCGACGACATGGACTGGCTGGTGCCGACCGCGCCGCAGGAGGTCATGACCCGGCTGCTGCGCGCGGTGCACGACGAGGTCAGCGCGAGCCGGCACCGGGTGGGCGCGGCGGTCGCGGCCGTCGAGTGGTACGCGGGCCTGGGCGGCAGGCTGCCGTCCTCCGGTACCGAGGGCAGCTCGATCCGGGTCCTGGAGGGCCTGTCCCGGATCCAGACGGCGATGGACGAGGCGACCGAGGCCTGCACGACGGAGGTGCTGACGGTCCAGCCGGGCGGCATCCGCCGCGAGGCCGAGCTGTCCGAGGGGCTGCACCGGGCGCTGACGCTGCGCGGGCGCGGGGTGCGCATGCGGGACCTGTACAACCATGTGGCCCGGCACGGGCAGGGCCTGCTCAACTACCTGGAGCTGATGGGCGACACGGTCGAGGCGCGCACCCTCGACGAGGTCGTCGACCGGCTCATCCTGTTCGACCGCACGGTCGCCTTCATCCCCGCCAACGCCGATCACACGATGGCCCTGGAGCTCAGGCACCCGGCTCTGGTCGGCTACTTCGCCACGGTCTTCGAGCGCTTCTGGCGCCTGGCGATCCCGCTCACCGCCCCGCTGCCCGACACCGGCATCGAGGGCATCTCGCACCGCGAGCAGTCCATCGCGGCGCTGCTCGCGGAGGGGCATCAGGACGCGGTGATCGCGGAGCGCCTCGGCATCAGTGTCCGCACCTGCCGTGCGCACATCGCGCGGCTCTCGGAGACGCTGGGCGCGGCGAGCCGCACCCAGCTGGGGGTCAGGATCGCCCAGGTCGGCCTGGTCGGCTCCGCGCCGACCCCCGGTGTGCCGCAGGTGGTCCTGCCCGACCAGGGGTCGCCGACCGCCCTGTGAGGGGGCCGGCGAGGGCGCTCCGGGTCAGGTCCCGCCGTCCTCGGCGGGGGCGGGGTGGTCCTGGTTGAGGATTCCCGACTGGGCTATCAGATAGCCGAGTTGGGCGCGGCTGCCGCTGCCCAGGGCGGTGGCCAGTTTGGCTATGTGGGCCCGGCAGGTGCGTACGTTCATGCCCAGCCGGCGCGCGATGGCCTCGTCCACGTGCCCCTCCACGAGGAGTTTGGCGATGGAGTGCTGGATGTCGGTGATGCCGTCGGGGGCGGTCTCGTAGGGGGCGCCGGCGCTCAGCGGCACCGCGCGGTTCCACATGAACTCGAACACCTTGACCAGGTAGCTGACCAGCCCGGGGTGGCGCAGTTCCAGGGCGACCTGGCGGTCCTCGCGGACCGGGATGAAGGCCACGGTCTCGTCGCAGATGATCAGCCGCTCGACGAGTTCGTCGATGGTGCGGTACTCCGCCTTCCCGTCGGCGAACTGGTCGACGTAGGCGAGTCTTTCGGGGCTGTAGCGCGCGGTGTGCTGGTACAGGGTGCGGATGCGCACACCGCGTTCGATCAGCGGCCGGTCGCGCTCCAGTCCCTCGATGAGTCTGCGTTCGGGGTGGCGGGCGCTCGGCTGGACCGTGAGCACCTCGTGCTGGCACTGGGCGGTGGCCAGGTCGAGTGCCGCGTTGATCCGGTCGAGCCCCTCCAGCACCCGGACGGAGTCCGTGGCCGCCGTCACCTGGGCGCTCAGGGCCATGAACGGCTCGAAGGCCCCGGCCAGGTCGGTGGACAGCCGCCGCCGCTCACTGATCTCGCGCTCTATGGCGTTGAGGCGCTGGGCCAGGACGACCGAGGGGGGAACCGGGAGCAGCCAGTTCGTTTCGTCCGGGTCGGGGTGCAGCAGGGCGAACTCCATGAGGCACGGCGCGGCCTCCACCTCGGCGCGGGCGATTCGCCCCGTGCGCAGCGCGTTCGCGTAGAGGCGCCCACCCTCCTCGCACAATTCCGTCAAGGCGTGAGGATGTGTCTCGTTAGTCCGATTCGTTGCCAAATCTCCACCCCCCAGGACCCTGAACATGCAGGAACATGATGCATTGATTCTGTGGCCATGACGTGCCCGAATGAGCCATCGTCTTACTCGACGGGGGAAGAGGGGACCTTCAAGTGAGGACGAAGCCGACTATGCGTAAGAGAATGCTTCGCTCGGTGCTTGTCGCCGCCTTCTCCGCCGTTGTGGCCTTCGGAACGCTGAGTGGCCTCTCTGGTGCGAAGGGTGACGCACGGGCGGACACCGTCTGGTCAGTGCCGCGCGCCAACGCCGCGGCCGGCGACGGCGACACCGTCGTCACACCGAATGACACCGTGTGGAGTTGACGTGACCACCCCACCCGACGACCGCTCCTTCCGACGTGAGATGGCCACCGCCTACCGCTCCGGCTGGCACTTCATCGACCTGGTCACCGCCATCCCCCACAGCGGCGACTCGCTGATGGTGACCGTCTTCGGTGAGCCGGTCGTCGTCACGCGGGACGAGGACGAGGACGTGCGGGCGTACCGGTGCCTGCGAAAGCCTCGCGGCGCGCCGCAGCCCGTGCGGTGTGCCATCCGGTACGGAATGATCTTTGTGAACCTGGATCGGCGGGACCACCGGCTTGCGGAGCCGGACGTTCCTGACATCAGGACCATCTCGGCCACCCCCCGCAGTGCCTGACGCGATTCCCCCGTCGTAAAAGATCGCGCAGGTACTTCCCCCCGCAGCGGGGGGGGGCGGGGGGCGCGGCCGCGTAGAGCGGGAGGTAGAGCGTCTGATATATTGATGT
>NZ_JBEOWS010000355.1:0-9843 GCF_040296125.1 Streptomyces sp. NPDC002265
AGGGACGACCGCATGGCCGAGCTGGTGAGCAACTGGGCGGGCAATGTCACGTACGCCGCCAAGGGAGGGCGGGCGGGTGCCCGGGCCGGGCGTCAGGCCGGGCGGACCACGCTGTGGATCCCGGACTCGCCGTCGTAGTAGATCGACTCCTCGCGGACGTACGCGCCGGGCTTGGGGGCGTGGATCATCATGCCGTCGCCGACGTAGATGCCGACGTGGCTGACGTCGTCGTAGAAGAAGACCAGGTCACCCGGGCGGGCATCGGCGAGGGAGACGGTGGTGCCGGCGTTCACCTGGTCGTAGGTGGTGCGCGGCAGGGTGACCCCGGCGGCCTTCCAGGCGGCCTGGGTGAGGCCGGAGCAGTCGTAGGAGCCGGGGCCCGTCGCGCCCCAGACGTACGGCTTGCCGATCTGCGCGCGGGCGAAGGCGAGCGCCTTCTCGGCGCGGGTGCCGACGGTGGAGTCCGCGGCCGAGGAGGACGAGGACGAGGCCGAGGAGGAGCCAGGCGAGGACGACGAGCCCGAAGCCGCGCTCTCCTTCGCCGCCGCTGCCGCCTGCTGCTTGGCCAGCTCCGCCGCCTTGAGCGCGGCCGCCTCCTGCTTCTGCTTCTCGATCGCGGCCAGCCGGGCCTTCTCCTCGGCCGTCAGTCGGGACAGCAGCACGCGCGCGGCGGCGAGCTTCTTCTGGACGGCCGCCTTGGCGGTCTGGAGATCGTTCTGGGCGTCGGTGAGCGTGCCGAGGCTCTCGGTGGCCTTGCGGCGCTCCTTCATCGTCGCGGCTTGCTCGGTGACGTAGTCGTCGACCGCGCCCTTCTGCCGCGAGGTCAGCCGGCCCATCAACTGGGCCTGGTCGAAGTAGTCCTGGGGCGAGTCCGCGAGCAGGAAGGTCGCGGTGTCCGGCGCGGTGGCACCGGTCCGGTACTGCGCCGCGGCGAAGGAACCGAGTTCCTCGCGTGCCTCGTTGAGCTTCTGGGTGCGCTGGGCGACGTTGTCGAGCAGGGTGTCGACGCGCTTGCGCTGCTTGGTGGTCTTTTCCTTGGCCGCGTTGTAGTTCTCGGTCGCCGACTCGGCCTGGCGGTACAGGTCGTCGACTTTCTTCTCGACCTCTTCCACGCTCGGCCGGCCGTCGTCGGCCGAGGGGGCGGCGTGGGCCGTCTGGGACAACAGGGCGACGGAGGTGAGGGCCGCCGTGGCCAGGGCGGGGGTCCGTATGCCTGCTGCGCGCGTGCCTGCGGGACGCGACTTGCGGTGCGACGCCAAGAGAGGCGACTCCTTCCACACTCCGCCTACCGGGTTAGCTGTCGGGTTCGGGCGGATGATCGGAAGGTTTGCCCTACGGCCTGCCCCCGACGGGGACGCGGGCCGATTCACCCCGGTTCTCGGTTGGGTCCCCGGCTCCGGTTGCCGTGCGGGCGTTCCGGACTCGGCGGAGGCCGCGCGGCCCGGCGACGTTCGCCGGTGGGGGTCGTGCGGCCCGCCCGGCACGCTAGCCAACTCCTGTGGCCCTTGTGAAGGTTGATGGGCGATATGCCCGATACATTTTCGTGACCTAGGGCCCGGCTGTGACGGGGTGCGGTCGATCCGGCATGGATGCTCATGGTTGACGGCGTTTGGCCACGTGTTCCGGGTTTGTCGCACCGCGGCGCCCGGGTCACCGAGGGTGACGATGGCCCTTGCCCGCCCGGCCACTGAATGTGACGTTCCCCTCCCGGCCCTTCGGCAGGGGCCGCCCGGCCGGGGGGATGTTCCCGGGACGGCGGCGGGTTGTCGGTGCGGCGCCCTAGACTCGGAGAGCGATGAGCAGCCTCTTTGACGACAGCTTCCTGGCGGATCTCCAGGCCCCCCGCGGCCATGGGGAGGAGCCCCCGCCTCCGCCCGAGGACGAGCACGTGCCGGAGCCGGTCCCGGACGATCTGTTCGGCGGGAAGTTCGACGTGCCCCCGGACCGGGACGAGTACTACCGCGACGGCGCCCCGCGCCCCGCGGTAGACCCGGCCGCCCTCCTGGAGGGGCTGAACGACAACCAGCGCGCCGCCGTCGTCCACTCCGGCTCCCCGCTGCTCATCGTGGCCGGCGCCGGCTCCGGCAAGACCCGGGTGCTCACCCACCGCATCGCCCACCTGCTCGGCGAGCGGAACGCGCATCCGGGCCAGATCCTCGCGATCACCTTCACCAACAAGGCCGCGGGCGAGATGAAGGAGCGCGTCGAGCAGCTCGTCGGCCCGCGCGCGAACGCGATGTGGGTGATGACCTTCCACAGCGCGTGCGTGCGCATCCTGCGCCGCGAGAGCAAGCGCCTCGGCTTCACGTCGTCGTTCTCGATCTACGACGCCGCCGACTCCAAGCGTCTGATGGCCCTGGTCTGCCGCGACCTGGACCTCGATCCCAAGCGCTTCCCGCCGAAGTCCTTCAGCGCCAAGATCTCCAACCTGAAGAACGAGCTGATCGACGAGGAGGACTTCGCGGCCCAGGCCGGCGACGGCTTCGAGAAGACCCTCGCCCAGGCCTACGCGATGTACCAGTCGCGGCTGCGCGAGGCCAACGCGCTCGACTTCGACGACCTGATCATGACGACGGTCAACCTGCTGCGCGCCTTCCCGGACGTCGCCGAGCACTACCGCCGCCGCTTCCGGCATGTGCTCGTCGACGAGTACCAGGACACCAACCACGCCCAGTACGCGCTGGTCCGTGAGCTCGTCGGCACCTCGGAGCATCCCGTGGACGTGCCGCCCGGCGAGTTCGACCTCCAGCCCGCCGAACTGTGCGTCGTGGGTGACGCCGACCAGTCGATCTACGCCTTCCGCGGCGCCACCATCCGCAACATCCTCCAGTTCGAGGAGGACTACCCGGACGCGACGACGATCCTGCTGGAGCAGAACTACCGCTCCACGCAGACCATCCTCTCCGCGGCCAACGCGGTCATCGAGCGCAACGAGTCCCGTCGCCCCAAGAACCTGTGGACCAACGCCGGCGCGGGCGCGAGCATCACCGGATACGTCGCCGACACCGAGCACGACGAGGCGCAGTTCGTCGCCGACGAGATAGACCGCCTCACCGACGCGGGCCAGGCCAAGGCCGGCGATGTCGCGGTGTTCTACCGCACCAACGCCCAGTCCCGTGTCTTCGAGGAGATCTTCATCCGGGTCGGCCTGCCGTACAAGGTCGTCGGCGGCGTCCGCTTCTACGAGCGCAAGGAGGTCCGGGACGTCCTGGCCTATCTGCGCGTCCTGGCCAACCCCGAGGACTCGGTCCCGCTGCGCCGCATCCTCAACGTGCCCAAGCGCGGTATCGGCGAGCGCGCCGAGGCGATGATCGACGCCCTCTCCCAGCGCGAGAAGATCAGCTTCCCGCAGGCGCTGCGGCGCGTCGACGAGGCGTACGGCATGGCCGCGCGCTCCACCAACGCCGTCCAGCGCTTCAACGTGCTGATGGACGACCTGCGCACGATCGTCGAGTCGGGCGCCGGTCCGGCGACGGTCCTGGAGGCCGTCCTCGAACGGACCGGATACCTCGCCGAGTTGCAGGCCTCCACCGACCCGCAGGACGAGACCCGTATCGAGAACCTCCAGGAACTCGCCGCCGTGGCCCTGGAGTTCGAGCAGGAGACCGGCGAGGGCGAGGCTGCGGGCGGGCTCTCCGACTTCCTGGAGCGGGTCGCGCTGGTCGCCGACTCCGACCAGATCCCCGACGAGGAGGACGGCGACGGCGTCATCACGCTGATGACCCTGCACACCGCCAAGGGGCTGGAGTTCCCGGTCGTCTTCCTGACCGGCATGGAGGACGGCGTCTTCCCGCACATGCGCGCCCTCGGCCAGGCCAAGGAGCTGGAGGAGGAGCGCCGCCTGGCGTACGTGGGCATCACCCGCGCGCGTGAGCGGCTCTACCTCACCAGGTCGGCGATGCGCAGCGCCTGGGGACAGCCCTCGTACAACCCGCCCTCCCGCTTCCTGGAGGAGATCCCGCCGACCCACCTGGAGTGGAAGGGGACGGGCGCGACGGCACCGGTGTCCTCGGGGCCGGTCTCGGGGGTGGCGGCCTCGCTGTCGTCCTCGCGCTCGCGTTCGTCGGCGTCCGGTGCGTCCGGCTTCGCCACGCGCCGGACCTCGGAGAAGCCGGTGGTGTCCCTGTCCGTCGGCGACCGGGTCACGCACGACCAGTTCGGGCTGGGCACGGTCGTCGGCGTGAAGGGCACGGGCGCGAACGCGGAGGCGACGATCGACTTCGGCGACACCAAGCCGAAGCGGCTGCTGCTGCGGTACGCGCCGGTGGAGAAGCTCTAGGGGTCGTAGAAGGAGCCCTCGGGATCTCTCGGGGGCTCGATCGGCACTGCTTCGGACGGTGGTGCGCGGTTACGTCGGGTCGAGCCCGTGGCTGCGCAGCCAGGGGAGCGGGTCGATGGCCGAGCCGCCGCCGGGCCGCACCTCGAAGTGCAGGTGGGGGCCGGTCGAGTTGCCCGAGTTCCCGGAGTACGCGATCGGGTCGCCGGCCTTCACCGTCGTACCGGAGGCGACACGGTACGAGGAGAGGTGGCAGTACCAGGTCTCCGTGCCGTCCATCGCCGTCACGATCATCATGTTGCCGTACGCGCTGTTCCACTGCGTGCGGACGGTGCCGTCGGTCGCGGCCATCACCGTCGTGCCGTAGGAGACCGGGAAGTCGATGCCGGTGTGCACCGACATCCAGTTCACGCCGGCCTGGCCGAAGTAGGCGCTCAGGCCCTTGTGCTCGACCGGGATCGCGTACTTCGGGCGCAGCCGCTCCTTGCGGGCCGCCTCCGCCGCCGCCTTCTTCTTCTCGGACTCCTGCTGGGCCCTGAGGTCGATGCGTTCCTGCGTACGGCTGGCCCGGTCGGCGAAGTCGTCGGCACCGGCGGAGAGGCTGCGCAGCTGGCTGTCCAGCTTGATGTTGGCGGCGGACGGTTTCACCGCCTTCGCGTCCGAGGCGGATGCGGTCGTGTCCCTGCTGTCGTCGTTCAGGTTGCCCACCACCGAGGCGGCCGCGACCCCGGCGACGCCCATCACGCACACCGAGGGCACCGCGACGGTCAGCAGCGCGGAGCGCCTGGCGGGCGTACGGCGGCGGGTGCGGGAGGCCGTGCGCGGCGCCGGGAGCGGAGCGATCTCCTCCTGGTCGTCGAGGAGCGGCGTCACGGCGGGGAGCTCACCGGTGGCGGCCGGCTCCTCGTCCTCCTCCGGGGCCGGCTCCTCGGCGGAAGGCTCCTCGGAGGGTTCTTCGGGGTGCTCGTCGGACAGGTCCTGCGCGTCGCCGTCGGTGTTCCACTGCGTGGCGTCGTAGGCGCCGGTGTCGAAGGCCTGCGTGCCCCATTCCCACTGCTGGGTCGGGTCGGCCGGGGTGCCGTCGGTCTGGAGCCAGGTGTGCGCGTCCCACTGCCCGGAGGTGTCGGAGCCCGCCGTCTGCGGCGGGACGGCGGACAGCTGCTGGTGGTCGGCGGCCCAGGCCGTCGTCTCGTACGCCCCCGTGTCGTAGCCGCTCTGCTGGGCCGCGTACGGGTCGTAGCCCGACCACTGGGTCGCGTCGTAGGAGCCGGAGTCGTGAGCGGTGTGGTGGCCGGTGTGGTGGTGGCCGGTGTGGTGACCGCCGTCGTACGCGCCGGCGTCGTAGGCGGCGCCGTCGTGGTACGAGCCGTAGGCGCCCGCGTCGGTGGCGTTGCCCTGGAGGCTGCCGTCGCCGTAGAAGGGGCCGGTCGTGAAGGTCCCGGAGGCGTGCGCTCCGGCGTCGGGGCCGGTCATGCCGAAACCGCTCGCGTCGTAGCCGACGCCGTACGTGGTGAAGCCGCCGTACTGGGCCTCCTGGGTGCCGTACGGCGCATAGTGCGCCGAGGCGGGCTCGGAAGCCGGAGCCGGGGTGGTCATGATCCCCGACGGGTGACGGTCGTTCACCAACTTCTCTTTCGCCTCGACAACAGGGGCTGCCAGAGCAGTGCGGCGACTGTACCCGTCGGTATGAGCGCACGACAATCTTCGGCAGGTTTCGTGCTTGCGGGAAACGGGCAATCGGCCGTGTTTCGGGGGACTGCGGGCACGACTTTGGCCTGGCGTTCGAAGATTGTTCGAATGTAAAGAGCTCTTGGGGTCGCGGGAGACGGTCACGGCGAACGGCCTCCCGGGCGAAATGTCCTCTATGCCTGTCGTCTCTGTCGAGTGTCTCCGTCGAGCTGTCCGTTGTCCCTGTCGAGCCGTCAGGCCACCGTCGCGTCGCCCGGGCCCCCGGTGGTGCCGGCGACGCGATCCGCGGCCGACTGCCGTGCGGTGTCGAGCGCCTGCCGTATCCCGGTCGCGACGGCCGGGTGCACCGGCAGCGCGAGGTGCCCGATCCCGCTCACCCGCACGTTCTGCGCCAGCAGGTCCGGGTGGTCGATGCAGGCCGTCTCCAGCGGGTCCATCACATGGTCGAGGTCGCTCCAGAAACTGACGAACCGGGTGCGGCAGCCGGGCGCGGGCAGCGAGAGCTCCTCGATGACCTCCGATCCCGGGCGCATCTGACGCGCGATGGGGTGCGCGTTCGCCAGCCGCGCGACCCGGGTGCCGGAGTGCGGGGTGCCGAGCGTGACCAGGATGCGTACGCGCAGGTCGCCGCCGAGCCGCTGGGCGTAGTACCGCGCGATCAGACCGCCGAGGCTGTGCCCGACGATGTCGACCTGCGTGCTGCCGGTGCGTTCGCAGATCTCCTCGATGTGGCGGCCGAGCAGTTCCGCGGCGGTGCGGATGTCGCAGGTGAGCGGCGAGTAGTTCAGGGAGGCCACCTGGTGCCGGCCGTGCTGCGCGAGACTGCGCCGCAGCAGGACGAACACGGAGCGGTTGTCGATGAAGCCGTGCAGCAGGACGACGGGCGGCTCGGGCCGGGCCGGCAGTTGGGGGGTGCCGGGGGTCCCGGGGCCGTCCAGGGCGGCCGACGCGCCTCGCTCCTGGATGATCCCGGACGGGTAGAGCAGCAGATGTCCGGCGAGGATCGCGATCTCCAGGGCGGTCGCCTTCAGGAGGGTGAGGGAGAGTCCCGCCAGCCTGACCGGCAGAACCGGCAGCATCCGCTGGCAGAGAGGCAGAAAGGGCGGCAGCGCCCGGGTGACCTTCATGGCCGACCTCCTGTCGGCACGCGGAGGACGGCTCTGTTCCCCGTGTGCTCTCGTGGAAGTCGCGACGGAGAGTGTCGGTGGGGTGCGCCGGGTGCGCGATGGTCTCCTGCTGCTCTCTGTTCCCTCTGCCTTCCGCGCTCCTGGTGCTCCGAGCGCTCTGCGGCTCTGATCGGATGCTGTGCCCCGGGCGGGTGCTCCGGGTGGGTCGTGCGGTCGGTGTGCCCGGCGTTTCCTGTGTCGACCCGCCACACCGCACCGGCGCGCGGCCGGTGGTGCGGCGACCTCGTTGCGGCTCCCGTGCGCTGGTTCCCTCCTCGCCCCTCGGCCCCACCGGAGTGTGGCTCGGGAGGCCGCGGAGACTCGGAACTATGCGCGGCTAACGTGTCCCATCGTGTGATTTCCCCCCTGGCCACCTTCGCGAAACTGCCGGTTGCGGGATGCTGGCGATAACGTTCGTTCACCTCCCGGGCGGCGCGGTGTGTGCGGTACTCGTCGGTAGGGATGGACGCAGTCGCTTCATGGAGGCAGTGATGGGTGTGGCAGCCGGTCCGATCCGCGTAGTGGTGGCCAAACCGGGGCTCGACGGTCATGACCGTGGGGCCAAGGTGATCGCGCGAGCCCTGCGCGACGCCGGTATGGAGGTCATCTACACCGGGCTCCACCAGACCCCCGGGCAGATCGTCGACACGGCGATCCAGGAGGACGCGGACGCCATCGGGCTGTCCATCCTCTCCGGGGCGCACAACACGCTCTTCGGGGCGGTGATCGACCTGCTCAAGGAGCGGGACGCGGCGGACATCCTGGTCTTCGGCGGCGGGATCATCCCCGAGGCGGACATCCTGCCGCTGAAGGAGAAGGGCGTCGCGGAGATCTTCACACCCGGCGCGACGACGACGTCGATCGTGGACTGGGTCCGCGCCAACGTACGCCAGCCGGCGGGAGCGTAGCGCCCCTGGACGACCGCCCCGCCGCGGACGGGCGTGCCGCTGTGGACGCCCGTGTCGCTACGGACGCGGCGCTACGGGGGGGCGTCCACAGTGCCTCGGCACTGGGTGGGTCGGGGGCGTCCTAGACGGTGCGGTCCTAGTCGGGGGTGTTTGGGGTGGCGCGGTCCGGGGCCGGGGCGGTCGAGGCTTTGGGGCCGGGGCCAGGGGCGTCGGGGGCGTCGGGGGCGAGGTTGTCCGGGGCCGGGTCGTCCGGGATGGCGGGGTCCGGGGCCCGGTCGTCCGGGGCCGAGTCGTGTGCCGTCGGGGGGTGTCCGGTGGTCGTCACGCCCAGTTCCCTGATCATTACCGCGCGCAGGCGCAAGGTGGTGCCCAGGCGCTGGAACGCCTCCGCCCAGTAACCCCCGGCCCCCGGCGACGCGTCCTCCGGCTCGTCCGGCACCGCCAGCAGCCCGTCCAGCCGGCCCGCCTCCGCCGGGTCGAGACAGCGCTCGGCCAGCCCCATCACCCCGCTGAAGCTCCAGGGATAGCTTCCGGCGTCCCGTGCGATGTTGAGCGCGTCCACCACCGCCCGGCCGAGCGGTTCGGCCCAGGGCACCGCGCACACCCCGAGCAGCTGGAACGCCTCGGACAGGCCGTGCGCCGCGACGAACCCGGCGACCCACGCCGCCCGCTCGCCCGCGGGCAGCGTCCCGAGCAGTCTCGCCCGCTCCGCGAGGGACACCGCCCCCGGCCCGCCCGCCTCGGGGGCCGAGGGGGTGCCGAGCAGCGCCCGCGCCCACCCGGCGTCCCCCTGCCGCGTCGCCGCCCGGCACCAGGCCGCGTGCAGCTCGCCCTGCCAGTCGTCCGCCACGGGCAGCGCCACGATCTCCGCGGGTGTGCGCCCGCCGAGCCGGGCCGGCCAGGTGGCGAGCGGTGCCGCCTCCACCAGCTGGCCGAACCACCAGGACCTTTCCCCACGGCCCGCCGGCGCCTTGGCCACCACCCCGTCGCGTTCCATGTCCGCGTCGCACACGTGCGGTGCCTCCACGGCCAGCGTCGGCGCGGTCCGCATGTGATCGACGGCCACACACGCCCCGGCCCGCACCGCCATCCGGGCGGCGAGCGCGGAGTGCGGCAGCGCCGACAGCAGCTCCGCCGCCGTCGCCCGCACATTGCGGCTGCGGTCCGCCAGCGCCCGCTCCAGGAAGGCCTCGTCCCCCGGGCCGAGGCCCGTGCGCAGCGAGTCGAGGAACATCAGCCGGTCCTCCGCGCGCTCCGCCGCCCAGGTCGAGTCGAGCAGCTCGCGTGCCGCCCCGGGCTCACGTGCCCTGATCGCCGACAGCAGGGCGACCCGCTCGGCGAACAGACCCTCCTGCCACAGCTGCCGTACCCGGTCGGCCTCGCCCGGACCCGGCAGCGCCGCCCCCGCACCCGGCGTCGCCCGCAGGGCGAACCTCCAGTCCGGGTTCAGCCGCGCCAGCCACACGGCACGCGGACCCACGAACCCCAGCACCGCCGGGCGCAGATCCGTACGGCCGCGGGCCGCGTCCAGCAGCGCGGGCATCGTCTGGGGCGGTGCGGCGAAGCCATGGGAGTTCGCCACCTGGAGCCACTGGGGCAGCAGCTCCAACAGGTCCGGCGCCGTACCCCTGCGGCCGCCGCCCGCGCCGGGACGGTCGGCCAGCAGCATCGTCAGCCGCCGCGCCGCCGCCGGGGGCAGCGCCGGGCGCGGGTCGGGGGGCGGGGGGGGCGGGGCGCCCCGCCCGCGGGGCCGGCGCGGGCCCGGCCCGCTGGGGGGGGGGGTGGGGGCGGCCGCGGCCCGCGG
>NZ_JBEOWS010000356.1:0-9827 GCF_040296125.1 Streptomyces sp. NPDC002265
GCCCGGCGGGTCACCAGTCCCGGGTGCCGATGAGTTCCTCGACGTCCGCGTCCGGGAAGCCGTAGGCGCGGGCGACGAACCAGAAGTCCTCGGCGATCACCTCGCGCGCCACCGTCTCGATATCGCTGTCGGCCTCCTCGAACGCCGTCTGCAGGTCGTTGAACTCCTCGGTGGCGGCCTGGGTCAGGACGTAGAGCGCGTCCAGGTCCGCGGGCCGCTCGGCCTCTATGCGCTCGCACAGGCGCAGCAGGATCGCCCTGCCCAGGTCCACCACGTGATCCGGGTAGTAGTCGTCGCCGTACAGCCCGCGCAGAAACGGATGTGCGGTCACCTGCTGGTTGTCGATCGGCATGCTGCTGCCCGTCCTTCGCGGCGTTCGATGTGACACCTTGATCGTGCACCACGCCACTGACAACGCCCTGGAGCCGCCGTATGCCGCCCGCCGCACCGTCCTTCGAGCTGCTGCCCGGCGCCGACGAATCGCCCGTGATCCTGCATGTGCCGCACTCCGCGCGGGAGATACCGCCCGCGGTACGCGCCCGGATCCTGCTCGACGGCCCGGCGCTGGAGCGGGAGCTGGACCACATCACCGACGCGCACACCGCACGGATCGCCGCCGAGGCGGCCCGGTCGGCCGCCGTGGCGCCCTGGCGGTTCGTCAACCGGCTCTCCCGGCTGGTGATCGACCCGGAGCGCTTCCCCGACGAGCGGGAGGAGATGCTCGCCGTGGGCATGGGCGCGGTCTACACCCGCACCACGCACCGGGAGGCGCTGCGGGCCGAGGAAGCCGACCCGCGGCCGTTGATCGAGCGCTACTTCCGGCCGTACGCGCGGGCCATGACGGAGGCGGTGGCGGACCGGCTGGCGGTGACCGGGCGGGCGGTGATCGTCGACGTGCACTCGTACCCGGCCGAGCCGCTCCCCTACGAGCTGCACGGCGAGGGCCCGCGGCCGGCGGTCTGCCTGGGCACCGACCCCTTCCACACCCCGCCCGCCCTGCTGTCCGCGGCGCGGGAGGCCTTCGCCGGCTGCGGGGAGACGGGGCTGGACAGCCCGTTCGCCGGGACGTACGTACCCCTGGAGTTCTACGGCAAGGACGCCCGGGTGAGCGCCCTGATGGTGGAGATCCGCCGGGACACGTACATGAGCGAGCCGGGCGGCCCGGCGGGGCCGGGACTGACCCGGCTCGCCGAGGCGCTGGCCGCCCTGGTCGACGCCGTCCCCCGCTGACCGGCCGGACGGCCGGCCGCGGGTGGCGGCCGACCGTCCCGGACGCGAGGTCTCAGGCGCGCAGCCACTCCGTGACGACCACCTCGGCGCCGGTCCGCAGCCGCAGCGCGAAGGGACCGGCGGGCGGCGCGTCGCAGGTGAAGCGGCCCAGGTCGTCCGCGGTGAGCGGAGCGGCCGTCCGCGGACCGCTGAGCACCTCGATACGGGCCGCCTGCGGCGGCAGCACCTGCCCCATCAGCCCCTCGGAGGTCACCTCCACGTCGACGCTCAGCTCCCCCGTGCGGAACGTCAGCATCCGCGGCGGGTCCAACACTCCCCTGACCGGAATGGCGTCGGTCAGCGAGTCGAAGGTCAGCTCGGCGATCCGGGCGTCGAGGTCGTGCAGCGCGTACGCCTCCACCGCGATCCGGTACAGCTCCGCGGGCACCGGGTCCAGGACGGCGGCGGCACGGCGGAGTTCGTCCTCCAGCCGGTCGCAGTCCGGCCCGTCGTCGAACCCGTCCGCCGGGCTGTCGTCCCCGTCCTCGTCCGGCTCGGCGTCGTCGAACCCGTCCTCGTCGAAGTCGGGCAGGTCCAGGCCGTTCATATCGCTCATGTCGCCCATGTTCACAGCGCTCCCCGTGCGTCGAGTCGGGCCCGCAGCCGGCGCAGACAGCGCTGGCGCAGCGGTCCGATGCTGCCGACGGCGATGCCCAGTGCCGCGGACACCTCCTGATAGCTGGGTGGCTGCGCGGCCATCAGGACGCGCAGCAACTGCCTGCAGCGCTCGCCGAGTTCCTCGAACTCCTGCCACACACGCCGGATGCGCTCGCTCTCGGCCGCGGCCTCCTCCGAGTCGAGCACGGACTGCTCCGGCGTACGGTCCTCGCTGACCCGGTCGAGCAGCTGTGGATCGTCGGTCGGCATCAGCCGCTTCGAGTTCTTGATGACCTTCAGGCTCTCGTGCCGTGTCGTACTCGCCAGCCAGGAACCGGCCTTGTGCGGTTCCCGGATCCGCCCCAGGTTCTGGGCGAAGCGGAACCACACGGTCTGGTAGACCTCGTGTCCGTCGGCGTCGGAGAGCCGGTGTGCGCGCACCACCGACCACACCAGGGGGCTGAGCCCCTCCACGAGCGCTTTCCAGGCCGCCGCGTCACCGTCTACGGCGGACTGGACGAGCGCGCCGACATCTGTACGATCCACGGCCCCACCCCTCGTGTACGGCATGTCATCGTACGCCGTGGAAGGGGCAGCTCCGGCCCTCATGCGGGAGGCGCGAGCTGCACGACCGGCACCGGACGCCAGGTGGGCGGCCGCAGCGCCGGTACGTGTGCTCCGCGCACCTCGGCGAACCCGGTGTTCGCCGCGAGGAGCTGCCTGCGGGCCGCGCGCGGGTCGGTCTCCTTGTGGGCGGTCATGTGGGAGGCGATCAGTCCGGCGGCGACCGGGGTGGCGAAGGAGGTGCCGCTCCAGTGGGCGAACCCCTCGAACATCACCTGGTCGGCCTTGCCCGTGGAGGTCTCCCGCTCCTCGCTCAACAGGCCGGTGTGGCGCGGCGACTGGCAGGTGCAGACATAGGTGAAGCCGTACCGGCAGGCGTCGTACGTGGAGTGCCGGTACACGTACGGGACGGGGGCGTCGAAGCCGGTGAGGGAACTGGTGAGGCGCTCGCCGGGGGCGTAGACCTGCACCCAGGAGCCGTGGTTGGTGAAGCAGGCGCCGAACTCGCCGTCCCCGCGCAGCGCTCCGACCGACAGCACGGTGTCCGCGTACTCGGGCAGCGAGGCGTAGGCGGCGGGCCAGAACGGGGTGGCGCTGGAGTTGTTGCCGGCCGCCGCGACCAACAGGGTTGGCTGGTCGCGCAGTTCGCGCATGAAGGCGTCCACGCCGAGCAGGCCGTCGGTGCGGCCGTTGCTGGTGCCGGCCGAGAGGCTGATGATGTCGGGCCAGCCGTTGCGGTCGACGGCCGCGAAGAGCGCGTCGCCGAAGTCGGACTCCAGGATGGCGCCCGCGTCGTTGAGCGTGTTCCGTACGGTGACGTCGGTGTTGGGCGCGACCGCGGCGACCAGGCCGGCGATGAACGTGCCGTGGCCCACGTACTGCTGGAGGACGCCCTCCTCGTCGGTCTCCTGGAGCTGGGCGTCGCCGTCGGTGTGGGCGAGCAGCGGGTAGGACCGGTGGTCGTGCATCAGGCCGGTGTCGACGACCAGCACGCCGACCGCGCTGTCCTGGTCGTACGCAGCCTCGGCCGGTGCGGGGTTGGGCGCCTGGGTGAGCGGGGCGGGCACGGGCTCGTCGCCGGGGCAGGCGTTGACGGCGATGGACACCACGTGGTTGCGGCTGACCAGCCGGCGGCCCGCGCGGCCCTCCGCCTCGCGCAGGGCGCGCAGGGCGCCCGCGACGGCGCGGTCGGCGCGCCGGTCGCCGTGTCCGGGGTCGCCGACCTGGATCCGGGTGATGCCGGAGCGGTTGGTGTCCGGGCCCGCGCGGCGCACATGGTCGGCGACGAGACCGGTGGTGTCGGTGAAGTGCGTGCGCACGGTGTCCTCGACGAGGCGCGCCTCCTCGCCGTCGCGGGCGAGCACGACACCCTTCTCGTAGATGAACTCGGCGGAGTCGTCCGGCCCCATCGCGAGGGGGACATCGGGGATCGAGCGCTGGATCTGGTCGAACTGCTCGTGGAATCGCTGCGGTGCCATGCGTGTCCTCCCACAGAGGCGGTGGTCTTCAATCAGAGTCGTACGGTCGTTGATTGATACAGCGTCAAAGCGCCGTTCCATGGTTCGCCGGGCTGCGGAGCACTACCATCCGTTGCGTGACAGCGGCAAGCGACTCGGTTCTCGAACTGCTGCCCATGGTGTTCGCCGCTCCCAACGACGCGGTGGCACGGGCGGAGGGAGTACTCGGCACCGATCCGCCGCCGCTGCACGCCTCAGTCGCCCACCAGGTGATCGGCATCTGGCAGCGGGACTGGGGCGACATGCGGATCGCCCTGCGGCATCTGCGGCGGGCCCGGGACCTGGCGGCGCGTGCGGAGTCGGCCGAGCGGGAGGCGGACGTGCTGGGCACGCTCGGGGTCGCGCTCGTGCACGCGGGCCGTACCCGGCAGGGTCTGGCCGCCTTCGAGCGGGGGGTGGGCCGCGGCAGCGGACACACCCGGGCCCGGGTGCTGTACCGGCGGGCCTACGCCTGGTGGGTACTGGGTCATCATCGTGAGGCACTGGAGGACGTACGCAAGGCGATCCCCGTGCTGCGGCAGGCGGACGACGTCATCTGGACGGCACGCGCACTGACCCTGCGCGCCACCGTGCATCTGGCGCTGGGCGCGGTGGAGCGGGCGGAGGCCGACTTCACCGCCGCCGAGGCGCTGTGGGACACCACCGGCCAGGAGCACGACAAGGCCGACGCGGTGGAGAGCCGGGGTCTGGCCGCGTTCCGCTCCGGGGACGTGCCCGTCGCGCTGCGGCTCCTGGACGAGGCCGAGGAGCGGTACGCGAAGCTCGGCACCCCGACGTTCATGCTCAACATCCGGCGCTGCGAGGTGCTGATGGCCGCCGGGCTGGCGCCGGAGGCGCTGGCCGAGGCGGACGCGGCGATCGGGGTGCTGGACGGGATCGGCGGGCAGTCCACCCGCAAGGCGGAGCTGCTGCTCGGGGCGGCCCGGGCCGCCCGTCTCTCGGGCGAT
Organism: Streptomyces sp. NPDC002265; assembly: GCF_040296125.1. Lineage (NCBI taxonomy): Bacteria > Bacillati > Actinomycetota > Actinomycetes > Kitasatosporales > Streptomycetaceae > Streptomyces > Streptomyces sp. NPDC002265. The sequence continues at coordinate 4,895 of NZ_JBEOWS010000356.1, forward strand.
CCGCACACCGCGATCGCCCGCGCGGACCTGGCCGTACGGCTGTTCGCGGCGCAGCGGCGCGGCTGGTGGGAGACGCACGCCCGGCTGGTGCTGATCGAGGCGCGGGTGGCCGCCGGGCGCGGTTCGGGCCGGCTGGTCGCGGACGCGGCGGCGGTGGCGGACCGGCTGGCCGCCTTCGGCGCGCCGGCCGCGCCGGAGGCGTCGTTGCTGGCGGGCCGGATCGCGCTCGGTCTGGGCTGGACGGCGGACGCCGAACGGCATCTGGCCGTCGCGGCGCGCGGCCGGCACAGCGGGCCGCCGCTGGCGCGGGTGACGGGCTGGGCGGCGCAGGCGCTGAGCGCCCGCGCGGCCGGTTCAGGGCGGGGGGTGCTGGAGGCCTGCCGGCGTGGCCTGGACGTGCTCGACGACCACCGGATGACGCTGGGCGCCTCGGAGTTGCGGGCCCGTGCCACCGAGCAGGGCGCGGAGCTGGCGGCGCTCGCGCAGCAGGCGAGCCTGGCCCGGGGCGGACCGCGGCGGCTGCTGGAGTGGAGCGAGCGCTGGCGGGCCACGGTGCTGTCGGCGCCGCCCACCCGTCCGCCGGCCGATCCGGCGCTGCTGAGCGGGATGACCGCCTACCGCGAGATCGCGGCGCGGGCCGAGGAGGCGCGCCGGGACGGGCGCCCGGTGCCCGCCCTGGAGCGGGAGCAGCGACGGCTGGAGCGTGAGGTGCGCTCGCGGACCCTGCACATCCGCGGGGCGGACCCCGGCGGCGGCGACCGGTTCGACCCGGACCGGCTGCTGCGACGGCTGGGCGACGACGTACGGCTGCTCGAACTCGCGGTGGTGGACGGGCGGGTGCATGTGCTGCTGTGCGCCCGGGGCCGGGTGCGGCGCTGGGCGGCCGGGCTGCTGGTGGACGCGGAGCGGGAGGCCGAGTACATCCAGGCGGGGCTGCGGCGGCTGGCGCATCCGGGGGCGGAGGGCCGGCTGCCGGTGGTGGAGGCGGCCGGTGCCCGGCTGGAGGAGCTGCTGTTCGGGCCGGCCGCCGGGCAGCTGGGCAGCGGGCCGGTGGTGGTCGTGCCGCCGGGCCGGCTGCACCGGGTGCCGTGGGCGTTGCTGCCGTCGCTGCGCGAGCGGGTGCTGAACGTGTCGCCGTCGGCGAGCAGCTGGCTGCGGGCCCGGGAGACCGCACCGCCGCCGGGCGGCCGTCATGTGCTGGTGCGGGGTCCGGGGCTGGCCACCGGCGGCGCCGAGGTGCCCGAACTGGTCGACCGGTACGGGACACCGGTCGTGCTGGAGCACGCCGACGCGCGGGTGCCGCGGGTGCTGGAGGAGCTGGACGGTGCCGCGCTGGCGCACATCGCGGCGCACGGCACCTTCCGGGCGGACTCCGCGCTGTTCTCGTCGCTGCGGATGGCCGACGGCCCGCTCATCGTGCACGACTTCGAGCGTCTGGACCGCAGCCCGTACCGGATCATCCTCTCCAGCTGCGACACCGCCCGGTTCGCCTCGGTCGGCGCCGACGAACTCCTCGGCCTGGTCACCGCTCTGCTGCCGCTGGGCACGGCCGGGGTGGTGGCGAGCAGCGCGCCGGTCAACGATGCCGCGGTGGTGCCGCTGATGCTCGCCCTGCACAAGGGCCTCAGCACCGGCCTGAGCCTGGCCGAGGCCCTGCGCGACGCGCGCACGGCGCTGCCCGGTGACGCGGTGCACCAGGCCACGGGGTGGGCGTTCACCGCGTTCGGTGCCGCCTGAACACCGCCGGTTCGGTGGCCTGTTCGGGGTTCAGGCCGAGCGGGGCTGCGGCTGCCGGCCGTCCGTGACGAGCCACGGCAGTGCCTCGCGGTCGCCGGCGCCGAGGCGGGCGTAGGCACCGTAGAGATGGTTGCCGACGGTGCGGATCGACAGGGTGAGCTGCTCGGCGATCTCGCGGTTGCTCAGGCCCGCCGCGGCGAGGGTGACGATCTGCCGCTGCCGGGCGGTGAGTTCGCCCAGGGCCAGTCCCGACAGGGCCGGGGTGCGGGCGCCCTGGCAGCGCCGGGCGAGTGCGGCGGCGCGGGTGCGTGAGGTGCGGGCGGCGCCGGGGGCACGGTGGACCCGGGCGGCCTGGGCGTGCGCCTCCGCCGCGAAGAGCAGGAAACCGCGTTGTTCCAGGGCCCGGGCCGCGCGGTCCAGGGCGGGCGCGTCGCCGTGCGCGAGGGCTCTGGCGTGGGCGGCGAGCACCCCGTCGGCGGGCAGGCGGCCGGCGGCCTCGGCCGGTGCGCCGAGCCGGACGGCCTCGTAGCGGGCGTACGGGTCACGGTCCCCCGACATGTCACGCAGGGCCTTCAGTGCGGCGGTGAGGTCTCCGCGGGCGGCCGCCAGCCACGCCTGCGACGCCTGGTCGGCGGCGGCCTCGCTCGCGGTCGTGACATCGCCCGACTGGGCTGCGGCCAGGGCCAGTTCGCGGCGGCAGGCGGTGTCGTCCGGCGTGCTGCGCAGGCCTTCCCTGGCCCAGGCTCCGGCCTCGCGCAGCCGTCCGCGCAGCCGGCAGAACCGGGCTCGTAGGGCCGCGTGGCCGGGCGGCAGCGGTGCGCCCTCCGCCACCAGCCACTCCCCCACGGGGGCCGGCAGGTCCCGTACGTCCGCGTGGGCGATGCGGTGTTCCAGCGCGGCCGACTCGCTCTCCAGGGCGTGTGCCCGTTCCTGCGGGGTCCGGGCCAGCCGCCCCGCCCGCAGCCGGCCGGCCGCGGCCCGCAGCACCGGGCCGTGCAGCGGGTGGGCGAGGCGGACGGCGTGCGCGGGCCGGGCGGCGTGCGCGGTCGCCGCGGGCCGGGCGGCGTGCGTGCCCTCGGGGAGGTCGTCGGTCTCGATCAGGCCGTCGGACTCCAGGCGTTCGAGGATGCGCAGGTCGAAGGTGTCGGCGGGCAGCGGGAGGGGCTCGGCGAAGGCGAGGCGGTCCAGGGTCTCGCGCTCGTCGGGGCAGGGGCGTTGCAGGAGCGGGGCGGTGCGTTCGCGGACGGCGGCGGTGACCGGTACCGGGCCGCGCCAGGCGCGCTCGCCGGTGTCCGGGTGCGGGGTGAGGGCTCCCTGTGCGTGCAGTGCGCCGAGCAGTTCGCGCAGCAGTCGCAGATCGCCCCGGGACAGGCGGTGCAGCCGGTCGACGGTGAGCGGGTCGAGCGGACCTGCGGCCCCCGCCTCCAGCAGTCGTGCGCTCTCCTCGGGGGGCAGTGGCGTCAGCGCGAGGCGGGGCAGCAGTTCGCCGGTCCACAGCCGGCTCACCGCGCCGGGCACGGGGGCGCCGTCGGTGGCGACGACCAGCAGCCGGGTGCGGCCGTGCACGGCCAGGTGGTGGACCAGGGCGGCCGACACGTCGTCCAGCAGGTGGGCGTCGTCGACCATCAACAGCCGGGTGCCGGACAGGAGCCGGACGGCTCGGTGCAGGGAGACGGTGTCCGGGAGCAGCGGCGCGAAGGCGGCCAGCGGCAGGTCGCGGGTCTCGGGGGTGCCGGCAACGTGGACGCAGCCGGTCCCCCGTACGGCCTCGGCGGCGAGCCGGGTCTTGCCGCAGCCCGCCGTGCCGGTCACCACGATGCCGGGGCGCCCGGCGGCCAAGGACCTTCTGACCAGCTCCAGTTCGTCCTCGCGTCCGGTGAACGGCCAGGGCAGTCCGAGGGTGTTCGCGTCCCGTTCGAAAGTCGTCACGAGGGTATGAGCGGGGATACTCACCCCTGATACAGGGCGACTTGAGTAGACCGTGACTCAGGTGTGTGGGAACGGTCCGCGGCAGGCTGTGCCCATGACCGCTCGCTACTGCTCCCTCGCGCAGCAGTCGGCAGCCGCCTTCCCGGCGGGGCTGACCGCCGAGCGGCTCGGCGCGCTCGTGGGCGGGCGGTCGATGTGGGTCAACGGCACGGTCGTGCACTACTACTTCTTCGACGGCGACGCCGACGGGTCCCCGATCGCCCTGCCGGGCAGCGGCGGGACCCGGTGGGTGTCGTGGGTCGGCGGCAAGGAACAGCGGGACCTGGTGCGCGAGTGCTTCCGGGAGTGGCAGGACCTCGGTATCGGTGTGTCCTTCGTCGAGGTCGGCGACCGCTCGGAGGCCGAGCTGCGGATCGGCTTCCAGCTCGGCGACGGATCCTGGTCGGCCGTGGGCAAGGACGCGCTGCGGGTCGGCCTCAACGAGCGCACCATGAACTTCGGCTGGGATCTCACCGTGCCCGGGGAGCGTCCGACGGCACTGCACGAGATCGGGCACGCGCTGGGCATGGTGCACGAGCACCAGAGCCCGTTCGCCGGTCTCCACTGGGACGACGAGGCCGTGTACGCCGATCTGGCGGGCCCGCCGAACTTCTGGAGCCGGGAGACCACGGACGTCAACATCCTGCGCAAGCTGGACCCGGCCGAGGCCAACGGCTCGGTCTGGGACCCGCTGTCGATCATGGAGTTCCCGTTCGCCTCGGGGCTGGTCCTGGAGCCCGAGCAGTTCCGCGGCGGGCTGAACCCGCCCGGTGGCCTCTCTCCCCTCGACAAGGAGTTCGTGCTCCGCTGGTATCCGCCGGCCGGTCCGGACCGGCCGGCCGCGCTGGTGCCGTTCCGCTCGGCGCCGCTGCGGCTGGGCCCGGGCGAGCAGGCCGACTTCACCGTCGAGCCGGCGGAGACGCGTACGTACTCGGTGGGCACGTTCGGCGACAGCGACACCGTCGTCGTGGTGTTCGAGGAACGGGACGGGGAGCCCCGCTTCCTCGCCGGCCGGGACGACGGGGGCACCCCGCACAACGCGACGGTCAGGGCCCGTCTGGTCAGGGGCCGCCGCTATTTCGTCCGGGTCCGCCTGTACTCCGTCCGGGGGTCGGGCGAGACGGCGGTCATGTGCTGGTGAGCACAGGGCCGGCCTGACCCGGGCACACGGACCACGGTCCGGCGCCGGGGGAAAAGGGCCGGTGACGTCGCCTTCGGGGGAGGGAGA
>NZ_JBEOWS010000357.1:0-9808 GCF_040296125.1 Streptomyces sp. NPDC002265
CGTGAACGCGGCAATGAACATTCTGGCCGTCGGGCTGACGGCGTCTGTCTGTGGAGCCGGTGTAAGACCTCAACGGAGTACTCCGGGCGGGCAGTTGGCGATGAAGCAGAAACCCCTACGGCGCGAGCCGTAGGAATCCCCCTCCTTCAGGAGGGGGAGGAAGTCAACAGAACAAGGTCGGTACAGAAGTGACGTTCACCGTCGACTCCTGCGTCTCCGATCACTACGGAGATCCATGTGTCGAAGTTCCGTACAGCTGCGCCGCTTGACCGGGCGTCAAGCCGGGTCTGGCCGTCATACGCCACGTCGAAGAGGTCGGCTCTGCTACAGGTTTGGGTGACAGGTTCGGTCACGCGGCCTGGAGGGCCGGTGCGGCCAAGGATGTCGCCCCGGGGCTCAGTGCGGCCGCCGCGGGAAAACCGCGTCCGGGACAGCAGCCTCTGCCGCTCGCCGCCGTCCGGGCCCTGGCGGTCTTACCTGGTCTGAGGTGAGGGCGGAGGGGTTGTCGGGGTGGACTGGACGGCGTAGCCGTCGATGAGGGAGAGGGCGGCCACGTAGCGGGGCGTGGTGTAAGGCGGAGCGGCTCATCGTGTCGGTCGACAGGGGGTGCCAGGCGAGGTAGACGGTTCGCTCGACCGCGGACTTCTGCGGTCTGCCGCCTGTCTGGAGCTCGCCAGTCTCCGTGCTGGGCGTGCACGGAAGCTCCGCCACCGCCACTCGCAGCCGGACGCCGAGCCCGCCGGAACGTGGTGCTTCCGTGTGGCCGGGCCGTACGTCGTGGACGGGCAGATCGGCCGCGAGCCCGGGGATTCGGTGCTTCCTTGTTGCGACGCGGCCGGAGACGGGTCACCGCCGGGCTGGCCCGTCCAGGTTGCCATCCCGGTCAGTGGTTGAGCCGTCTACGGGAGCGCACAGGGGCTGTCCGATCACTCCGTGGCGTGTCGCCAGGGTTGCGCGGATAGGTTTCCCCTATGGCACCACACGCACGACCGGACTTCGCACCGCAGGACGCCGATCATGACGGACTGATCAAGGTCCGGGGAGCCGACGAGCACAACCTGCGCCACGTCGACGTGGACGTGCCCCGCGACCAGGTCGTGGCCTTCACCGGGGTCTCGGGATCCGGCAAGTCCTCGCTGGCGTTCGCGACCGTCTATGCCGAGGCCCAGCAGCGCTACCTGGAGTCCGTCGCACCGTACGCCCGCCGGCTGATCGACCAGGGCTCGGCGCCCAGGGTCGGGTCGATCACCGGTCTTCCGCCCGCCGTCGCCCTGCGTCAGCAGCACAGTGGCGGCAGCACGCGCTCGACGGTGGGAACGGTGAGTCGGGTCTCGAACGTGCTGCGCATGCTGTACTCCCGGGCCGGAACCTACCCGGCGGGCCGGACCCCTGAGGATCTGGCCGGCACGTTCCCCCGGGACGCTGCGCCACTGGACTCGGACAGCTTCTCGCCGAACACGGCGGTGGGCGCGTGCCGGACGTGTTCGGGGCTGGGGCGGCTGCACACCGTGGACGACGGCACGCTCGTCGGCGACGACTCTCTGAGCATCCGCGAGGGCGCCGTCGCCGCGTGGCCGGGCGCCTGGCAGGGCAAGAACTACCGTGACGTCCTCGCCGAGCTGGGCGTGGACATCGACATCCCCTTCCGCGAGCTGCCCGCCGCCCGGCGCGAATGGCTGCTGACCACCGACGAGCAGCCGACGGTCACCGTGCATCCGGTCCGCGATGCGCACCGGATCGCTCGCTCCTACCAGGGCACCTACATGAGCCCCCGCAGGTGGGTGCTGCACACCTTCGCCACTTCCAAGGCGGCGCACCTGCGGGCCAAGGCCGCCTCCTTCATGACCCAGGAGATCTGCCCGGCCTGCCACGGCAAGCGGCTCAACCCCGAAGCGCTGGCGGTGACCGTCGCCGGGCAGGACATCTCCGTCGCCACCTCGATGCCTCTCACGCAGCTCTCGGCCTTTCTGGAGACCGCACGCGACCATCCCGACACCCTGGCCCTGCCGGCTGAGCGGCGGCAGGCCGCGCATGCCCTGATCGGCGGTCTCCAGGACCAGCTCGGCACACTGACCGACCTGGGTCTGGGCTATCTCGCGACGGGCCGGGCGACCTCGACCCTGTCCAGTGGGGAACTGCAGAGGCTGCACATGGCCACCCAGCTTCGCAGCGGCCTGTTCGGCGTCCTCTACGTTCTGGACGAACCCTCGGCCGGCCTGCACGCCGCCGACACGGAGCTGCTGCTCACCGCGCTGCGACGGCTCAGGGGAGCCGGGAACAGCGTCTTCGTCGTGGAGCACAACGCCCAGGTCGTCGCCTCGGCCGACTGGATCGTCGACATGGGTCCCGGAGCGGGCCGCCACGGCGGGCGGATCCTTTACGGCGGCCCCGCCGCGCAGCTCGGCCAGGCGGAGGAGTCGGTGACCGCCCGGTACCTCACGCCGAGCGCGCCCCCGGTGCCCGGCCCCGAGAAGCCCCGGCAGCCGAACGGCTGGCTGGGCCTCACCGGAGTCACCGGCCACAATCTCCATGACGTGGACGTGAGTTTCCCGCTGGGCACCCTGACCGCGGTCACCGGCGTCTCCGGGTCCGGAAAGTCCACGCTCGTGCGGCGCGCTCTCGCGGACACCGTCCGCGACCATCTGCACGCCGACGAGATCGGGGCGGACATCGCCCGTCGTCCCGCGTCGGTGGAGGCCTCTGACGAGGAGGAGACCGGGGTACCGGTCTGGGATCTGGAGGAGGACCGGGTCACGGTCCAGTCCAGCTCCGGGCTCCAGCAGGTCGACCGCCTCGTGGTCGTGGACCAGAAGCCCATCGGGCGCACCCCGCGCTCGAACCTCGCGACCTACACGAGTCTGTTCGACAGCGTCCGCAAGCTGTTCGCCGCCCAGCCCGCGGCGAAGGAACTCGGTTACACCGCCAGCCGGTTCTCCTTCAACGTCACCCAGGGGCGCTGTCCGCACTGCCTGGGCGACGGCGTCGTCAGCATCGAACTCCTCTTCCTGCCCACGGAAACCTCGCCCTGCCCGGTCTGCGAGGGCGCCCGCTACAACCCCGGCACTCTCATGGTGCGCTACCGCGACCGGACCATCGCCGACGTGCTGGCGATGAGCGTGGAGGAGGCACTGGAGTTCCTCCACGACGTACAGTCGGCCGCGCGCATCCTCACACTGCTCTCCGACATCGGCCTGGGGTATCTCACGCTGGGCCAGAGCGCCACGACCCTGTCCGGCGGCGAGGCCCAGCGCATCAAGCTGGTGAGCGAATTGCACCGCGCGCCGCGCGGCCACACCCTGTACCTCCTCGACGAGCCCACCAGCGGGCTGCACCCGGCCGACATCGACCTGCTCGTCGGACAGTTGCAGCGCCTGGTGAGCGCCGGGAACACCGTCGTCGTGGTGGAGCACGACCTGCGCACCGTCGCCGCCGCGGACTGGGTCCTGGACCTCGGCCCCGGAGCGGGTGACGACGGGGGACGCATCGTCGCAGAAGGCCACCCCGAGGACGTCGCGCGAGAGGGAAAGACACTGACCGCCGACCACCTGGGCCGTCATCTGTCGGCACGGAAAAGTACCTGAATCCTTGCCGATCTGATGGGAGATCAGATCGGCAAGGACTCGGGACGCAGGGCGCGGGCCACGCCAACCGGCTCAACGCATCGGTTCACGCGTGCAGGGGACCCCCTGGACGATGAGTTGCCGGTGGCGGATGGCCTGATGCGGCGACGCTGCGGTGGGGGTGCATCACGAACTGCTTCGGGAGCCCTTGCTGAACTCCTCGCAGGCGCGCGGCAACCAAGCGATGTCGCGACCTGGTCATGACGGGCCCCGGCCACTGCCTCACCTCCTGCCCATGGATATGTGACAGGGGCGCCCCCGGTGTGGGGCGAGCCCGGGGGGCCAGAGTGGCCCCCCGGTTCATGCTGGAACTTCGTCAGGTGTAACGCGGACTGATGTGCCGCGTGGCTGTTGCTCTCCGGGCGCTTCGGTTCGGTTCGCAGACACCCGCGTGGTCGTCCACCGGTTGGCCTCAGGCCCTTCGAACGGTCAAGCGCACATCGTCGGGGACGGCCCACCACTGATCCGGCCGATCCACCACAAGAGCCTTCGGACCTGTCTCGATGAACCGGGCGAGGCGCAGAAGAAAGGCCGCGATGCCCGACGCGCCCTGCATCCACGCGGTGCCAGGCGGCAGCAGAGGCTCGTCGCTCCGATACTCCACAAAGCGCCAGCGGCCACCCGCCTCGTCCCGGATCGCCCGCTCCACAAGCGCGTCACCCATCGTGCGAGCCCCGCGCAGAAGCGTCTCCGCCGAGCTCGTGCCGGCGTAGTCCTGTGCGGCGTCCAGGAGCACGTCGCCGACCCCCGCCGTGCCGCAGCACCGGCCGTCGTTGTCCCAGAACCCCGGGCGCAGCCGCTCGGGAATGCCCGACGTGAGAAGGGAGGTCAGACAACGTCGACGCAGCTCGTCGACCTGGAATCCGGCCAACTCCGTGACACCGGCGTGCGACAGCGCCGCGAACAGGTGCGAAGTTCCCGCCGGGCCGTGGCACCAGGTGTAGGTGAGGGGCTCCACCTCACGCTTCGACGGCGGGATGGTGTGCGGTACGACGAACCCGCCGTTGTCGAGCACACCCACCGACAGGACGTGCCGAGCGCCTGCGGCCGCCGCCTCGACGAAGTCGCCGCGATCGAGCGCCGCGCCCGCTACGGCCAGCGCGGCAGCCACCCCGGCGGTGCCATGGGAATAGTTGGGCGCCCGCCACTGCGTACCCGCCGCGATGCCCCAGTCCAGGCCCGCTTCCGTGCGGTCCGCCGTACCCAGCAGCGCTTCGCAGCCCGTTGTGGCGATCGCCTCCGCGAACTCTCCCCCGACCCAGACCGCCGTCATGACGACGCCAGCGCTACCCATGATGATGTCGTTCAACGGGGCGTCGGAATCCGGTTCGAACTCGAGGGTCGTCCTCCAGCCGTCAGAGGCCGCCAGATCGTTGAGCCGCCGCAGGGCGACGGATTCCGTGCCCGGCGCGAGCAGACGCAGTGCCGTGCCGTCACCGGCGAGCCCGTCGTACAACGATGGCTCGACACGCCCTGCGGCCTGTGCCGACAACCTGGTCACGATCCCGTCGGCCAGGGCCCGCTCCCGTTCAGTCAGCTCACGGTGTTGCGCGATCTCCACCAGGACCGGTGCCAGACCCGCGATCCCCGAGTACAGCGAGTCGCGGTCCTTCGCCGGTGTCACGTCCTGGCCGTCTCCGAGCACCGTCTCCGGAAGCCACGGGCCCTCGTCCTCGCGTACCTGGTCCAGCACCCACGACCATGCCGCCTCGCCCAGCTGCCTGTACGCCTCGCTCGTCGCCACCTGGCGACGATACATCCACCCGAAAGGGGTCAGAAGATCGCGAGTGTGGGGATCGTGGCCTTCTGCTCGCTCCAGAAGAAGCCGTGCGGCGCCGCACGGCCGGAGCGGACCGCCCGATCGAGGAAGCCCTCGCGCTGCGCATGGTAACCAAGGGTCTGCTCGCCACCAGCGTGATCCTGGACGTGTCTTGTTTGTCCATTGCAACGGCGTAGCCTGCCAACTTCCTTCGCTGAAACTGGGGTTCAGTTCTGGGCAGACCTACCGGAGCCGTCTGAATCCGTGGCTTTGGCCGGGTTGTCGACCAGTTGCGCCAGGCCCTGTCGGCCGAACCGAACGCGGCCGGCCGCCTCGACTGGTGGAGGGTCTGCGAACCACTCCGGCAGGCCGCACGGACCGCTCACTGCGGCCCGGAAGACATCGGGTGTCTCCGGTCCCACCACGGGGCACCCGCCGATCGGCGAGACAGGTTTCGGGGCAAGGGCGACGCGGTGGTGGGGAACAGGAGGCCAGATTGCGCCCCTGACCGGTACGCGGACTCTTGACGCAGTGTGTGCGGGCTGCGACGGTGTGCCCCGGCATCCGCACAGAATCCAAACGTTTCCATCCTTTCCCACCAAGCGTCTTGGTCGTCTTCCTCGGGTGCGCCCGCCGGGTGTGCCCGCACCTCGCGCAGGGCCGCTCACGCCGGCCCATCGGCCTGAGCGCCCATCAGATAACCCCCCACCCGGAAGAAGGACAACGTGCGCCTCCACCTGCCCGGCACACCCCCCGCACCCCGCACGTCCGGCACCGAGGACGAAACGGTCCGCATCCAGAAGGCCGCCCGAGGACGCGCCGGTAGCGCGATCGGAGTGGTTCTGGCTCTGCTCATCGCGTCTGTTGTCTGCGCCCTGGGCGCGGCGCCGGGGGCGGCCGCGCTGCCCAACGGGCTGGCGCTGACCCCGCCGATGGGCTGGAACAGCTGGAACAAGTTCGGCTGTGACGTCACCGAGCAGAAGGTCGAATCCGTCGCCGACTACATGGTCTCCTCCGGCCTGGCCGCGGCCGGCTACACCTACGTCGACATCGACGACTGCTGGATGTCCGGCAGCCGGGACTCAGGCGGCCATCTCGTGCCGGACCCCGTCAAGTTCCCGGACGGCATCAGCGGCACCGCCGCCTACGTGCACAGCAAAGGTCTGAAGCTCGGCATCTACGAGAGTGCAGGCACCAAGACCTGCGCCGGTTATCCCGGCAGTCTCGGCCACGAGCAGACCGATGCCGCCAGTTTCGCCTCGTGGGGCGTGGACCTGCTCAAGTACGACAACTGCTACGACGACGGGACCTCCGCCCAGCAGCGCGACACCACGATGCGCGACGCGCTGGCCCATAGCGGCCGCGCCATCCTGTTCAGTCTGTGCGAATGGGGTGTTGACAGCGTGTGGACGTGGGGCGCGGGCGTGGGCAACATGTGGCGCACCACCGGCGACATCAACGACAGCTACGGCTCGCTGCTGTCCATCTTCCACGCCAACGTCAAGCTCGCGCCGTATGCCGGTCCCGGCGGCTGGAACGACCCCGACATGCTGGAGGTCGGGAACGGTGGCATGTCGTTCACCGAGGACCGCAGCGAGTTCAGTCTCTGGTCCGAGATGGCCGCCCCGCTGATCGCCGGCAATGATCTGCCGAACTCCACCGCCGCCACCGCCTCGATCCTCGGGAACCGGGAGGTCATCGCGGTCGATCAGGACTCCCTCGGCAAGCAGGGCGTGCAGGTGTCCTCCTCCGGCGGCCTGGACGTACTGGCCAAGCCGCTGGCGGGCGGCGACGTGTCGGTGGCGCTGTTTAACGAGAACTCCGGCGCTGCCACCATATCCACCACCGCGTCGGCGGTCGGCATGACCGCGTCGTCCAACGGTTACACCCTGGACAACCTGTGGTCCCACGTGAAGACCACCACCACGGGCGCGATCTCGGCCACCGTGCCAGGCCACGCCACCGTCCTGTTCCGGGTCTCCACCGGTTCGGCCACCAGCACCGGCACCGCCCACACCCTGGTCGGCGCGTCCTCAGGCCGCTGTCTGGACGCGTACGACAACGGGACCGCGCCCGGCACGAAGATCGAGATCTGGGACTGCAACGGCGGTGCCAACCAGAAGGCCACTCCGACCGCTGCCGGTGAACTGCGGCTGTACGGGGGCACGCAGTGCCTGGACGCCACGGGCGGCGCGACCACCGCGGGCACCAAGGTGGAACTGTGGACCTGCAACGGCGGCACGAACCAGCAGTGGCACCTGAATGCCGACGGCACCATCACCGGCGTCCAGTCCGGTCTGTGCCTCGACGTCACCGGAGGCGACAAGCCCGCCGGCAACGTCAACGGAACCCAGCTGGAACTGTGGACCTGCAACGGCGGCGCCAACCAGCAGTGGCGCCTTGGCTGAGCACCCCGCGACCGGCTTCGGTCCGTCCGGGCGTGAGGTCTGTGCAGACGTACACGCTGGACGTCAGGATGGTCCAGGACGAAGACTTCGAGGTGTTCGAAGTCTCAACCCACGGGCGCAGGAGCCTCGTGCGCTGCGGGTCCCGCCGCCGTGAGGCAAACGGCTTGTCACACACCCTGACGCGGCGGCACCTTTGTCTCCGGCTGCGCAGGGTGTGTGACAGGCCCGGCAGTTCATTGGATCAGGTCGGTGTGCGGATGCTCGGGGGAGACGGGACAGACGTAGATCTGCATGTTGTCGGTGCTGCCGACTTCGACCTTGGTCGGCTGCGAAGGGCTCTGGCCACAACAGCTACCGACGGTGTTGGAGGCGTAGGCGGCGGCCTGGTCCTCTTGAGGTGCCCAGCTGTGTCCCTCACCGCCGTCCCATTCGTAGGAGGCGATGGTCAGCAGCGGGACCATCTGCACATCACAGACCGTGCAGTACCGGGGGTTGGGGTCGGTGCGGCCCCACGGAGGCCAGCCGCCGACCTTCCAGCCGGGCGCGTCAGCCAGATGGACGTCATAGAAGTCTCGCGGACAGTCCGCGTGCTCGGAGCTGTCCACGTCGGCGCCGGCCGCCTGCCATCTGCTCCAGTCCTCCACCATCAGGAGCATCTGCGAGCTCAGGTCGAGGCTGTTGGGGTACTCGGTGATCGCTTCCGGTGCCAGCACACACGGTTCCGGCAGATAGCCCCAATGGTTCACCTCGTACGGTTCGGGCGGTGTGGCGAGGATGTCGACGACCTCGGCGGCGGACCGCCAGAACAGTGCGGTCGACGGCTTGTGATCCGGATCGTGGTCGTAGGGACACCACAGCACCTGGAGCAGATCGGCCTGTCCGGGCGGCCGCAGCAGGGGTATGTCGCGCAGGTACAGCTGGGCTATGGGCAGCATGGGGACCGGGCAGTCCGCGGGCAACGGAAGGCCGGCGTCGAGTCGCTCTGCGAGCCTTGCGGCGTTCCGTTCCTTGCTCGCCGCCTCCTCGGGCGTTGTCCCGCGGCCATTGTGATCACGGTGCCACCGGGCCTGCATGCGTCTCTTGAGCCGCACGTCGTCCGGCGACTCGCGAAACCCGCTGTCCACGTGCAGGTGCGAGGCTTCGCAGTGCGGCCATGGCTCATCGGCCGGCCACAGCAACGGCCCCCCGACCGAGCTCTCCCCGACCGAAGGCGACCCGGGACGAGGGTGGAGTCGAATCGCAGGACGTGCCAACGGTGCCAGCTCGGGAAAGACCGCGGTCACGCCCACGGGCCGCGGCGGTGTAGTACGTACGAAAGCCATGCCGGTGATCCTGCCACCAGCCACTGACAACCCCTGCCTGCCTCAATCGGCCTCAGTGGCATCGGTGTTCAGCTGGTCAAGTCCGACGCATGCAGCCTCGGCCACAGCGACAGCAAGCCTGCCTATGTGACCGGCTGGGTCCGGCGCAAGCCCCGTCTTTTCGGGCGGGGTGAGCCGGAACGGTCCGCGGGGTGAAGCTGTTCGGGCCGGTGTTGTCGGTGCCGGGCAGTAGGTTGATCACATGCAGCTGCGGTACAACTTCCGTGTGTACCCCGAGCTTGTGCAGCGTGATGCGCTGGCCAGGGCGTTCGGGTGTGCCCGTGTGGTCTTCAACGACGGCCTTCGGGCCCGTCGGGATGCACACGCGGCGGGGCTGCCGTATATCAAGGACACCGACCTGCAGAGGCAGGTCATCACTGCGGCCAAGCGCACCGGGGAACGGGTGTGGCTGTCCGAGGTGTCGTCGGTGGTGCTGGTGCAGTCCCTGCGGGATTTGCACGCCGCCTACCGCACCTTCTTCTCCTGCGTCACCGGCCGGCGCAGGGGCCCGAAGGTTGCGCCGCCCCGGTTCAAGTCCAGGCGGGACAGCCGGCAGTCGATCCGGCTCACCGCCAACGGGTTCTGCCTGCGCGGCAACGGCCGCCTGTATGTGGCGAAGGTCGGGGAGTTGCGGGTGCGCTGGTCACGCCCGCTTCCGGC
>NZ_JBEOWS010000358.1:0-9784 GCF_040296125.1 Streptomyces sp. NPDC002265
GTGACGCAGACCTCGGTGTCGTCGGCCATAGTGTCCCCTGAAGGGGGCCGCCCACGAGGCGCGTTCTCTCCTCGTGGATGCTCATGTGCGGCACACGCCTTGACCGTGTGGGGGCGGTGTCCCCCTAGAGGCCGAGGTCCAATGCCAGGCAGGAGTACCGGGACCAGACGCCTTCGGGGTTGTAGGTGTCTCGCGCCGGGTCCGCGGGGGAGACGGGCTTGTCCGCGGTCGTGTCCTTGAGGCGTATCGGCTGGGGCAGGGTGCCGAATCGCGCATGACGCAGCAGGGCGGCGTTGTCGGGTGTGCCCGTTGTGGTCGGTGTGTCCATGGGTGAACTCCTCGGTTGTCGAAACCGGCCGACGGTCCGCCGGCTGTGCGGCGGGTCGTCGGCGGGCCGTCGTCTTCCTGGGCGGAGGTTTTCCGGCGGGAGCGCCCCGCGGCGGTGCGGGTCGCTGTCCTGTGCGGGGTGCGGCTGAAGCCGCCGGGGTGTTGCGGTTCGGTCATGGCCGGCGGGGTGCCCGGGCGGTGAGGCCCGGCCTGCGCCAGGAAACCTACCCCGCACTTAACTTGCGCACAAGGCAATCAGTGGCCAGGGAAATGTGACATGGGTATCGCAGGTGTCCGGGAATCATTGCTGCATACGGCAGTGTTGCGGCGCCGGCCACCGTGGATCCCCGACGCGCGAGAGCGGTGCCGCCGCGTCGGGGACCTGTGTGCCGCACCCGGTTGTGTCGTTTCGGGCGGTGCCGTGGGGGAGGCGTGGCACCGCCGCGTGGGTCAGGTCAGGCCGTAAGCCCGGATGACGGTCTGGGTGATCGTGCCTTCCGTTTCGTCTTCGGCGGTGGTCCGCAGCGACACGAACGATGCGGTGCGGGGTGCGGCCAGGCGGGTTGTCCAGGTGCCGTCGTGGTGTGCCGCGGTCTGCCGGTGCCAGGTGGCTCCGTTGTCGTAGGAGACTTCCAGGTGTACGGAGGACACGCGGGTGTGCGGGGCGCCGAGTACCGAGGGTGTGAGCGTGAGGCTTGAGGTGCGCGATGCCTCGCCCTGGGCGTTGAGCTCGACGGCGTAGTCGAGCTGCACCAGCGGAATGGTCCTTCTCTCCGCTTGTGCGGAGGTGAAGGTCCACGCGGTGTGGGTGGTGGGGGAGTAGGGGCTGAAGGGGGTGTTGTCGGCCGTGGCGTCGACGACGAGTTTGTACGGCAGCCGCTCGGGGGGCAGGTCCCAGGCGTGGCCGTTGTCGTAGTCGGACTCGGCGAGCAGGGTGGTGCCCTGGTAGAGCGATGTCCGCTGGGACAGGCCGGTGCCGTATCCCTGGCCGGCGTGTGCAGTTCCGCTGTCGCCCCAGGCGCGGGTGGTGAAGTCCAGCGCGCTGCCGTCGTGGCGTACCGGGAGGTCCTCGCTGATCATGCGCGGGCGCAGGACGGGAGTGAGCCAGCGGTCCGCATGAGTGGTGGCGGGCCGGTACGACACCGGTTCGGACGTCTCGGTCAGCAGGTTCGGGATGCCCACCTGCTGCTGCCAGGTGATGTCACCGCCTGTGGAGACCCAGTCGGTGCGCGCATTGTGCGCCACGGGCTCGGCAAGGAAGTTCCAGCCGCCGCCGAAGACGTAGGGCGGATGGTCCATCCGCATCTCCGCGGCGGGGGTCTGCTTGCCCTGTCCGAAGACGGCGTCCACCCGTGCGAGGTTGTGCGGGCCCGCCCGCAGGGTCAGGTCCTCGGGAATGCCTCCTGTGTGGTAGCTGACCAGGTCGTACAGGTAGCCGGGGACGGGGTGGGCCGTGGCCCGCAGGCGCACGGGGCGGCCGCGTGATGCGGAGATCTCGGCGATCAGTGCCTCACCGTCGTTCTGGGTCACCGATGCGGCCGCCACCGGTCCCGGGGAGTGGTAGTCGGCGTCGCCGTACCAGGTGTTCAGCCGGCCTGTTGCGTTGTTGACCACGAGGAGCAGTTTCACTCCTGCGGCCTGGGCGGCCCGGGACTGCTCGGAAGGGCTGATGCCGGGGGTGCGGCGTACCACGGCGGTCTTGCCGCGGGCGGACAGGTGGGCGTACGCGGCGGGTGTGCCGGTGTCGGCGAAGACGGCGTCCATGGCCGTGGTGCCGTCCGGGAGGGGCTTGGCGCCGTTCTGGGGGAGTACGCCCATCTCACGGCCGCCGTGGGAGAGGGTGAGCGGAGTCTGCGGGGCGCGCCACCTGGTGGTGAAGGCGAAGCCTCCGTGGGTCACCTTGTCCGGGGTGGGCTGTGCCCAGACGCTGTCGTAGTCGGGGCCGATCATCTTGCTCTCGATCCAGTCCCCGAACGTTCCGGGTTCCGGTCGTGCGGAGGTGAACGAGCGCCAGTACTCGGCCCTGGTGTTCGTCGGCATGCTGGGCCTGGGTGTCAGCGCTCGGACCTGGCGGGTCTGGGAGGCGTCGAGTTGGACGGTCTGGTCCTGCGTCAGCTCGATCTCGGGGTCGCCCAGCAGGGCCAGGCCCGTGGAGTGCGCTCCGTGCGTTCCCTGCACGTCCTTGAACATCATCACGGAGTAGGTGTCGCGGGGCAGGCGCAGGGTCAGCCCGGTCTGCGGGATCGTGTAGAAGTGGAAGTCCGGCTCCTGCGCGGCCCTCAGCGTGGCCGTGCCGGTGGTGGGCCGGCCCTCGCGGTCCTTGGTCAGGAGTGTCAGGTCGTGGCGTTCGGATTCGGTGGTGAAGCTCAGGACGGTGTGTGCTGCCACCACGCCTGCGCCGTCTCGTGCGATGACCTGGCCGGTGTGGCTGCCGACAGCCGCACCGCGCGGGTCGAGGGTGACGCTCACCGACGCGCTGTCGTGCGCCGGGACGGTGACCTGGTCGGCGCCCAGGGCGAACAGTGTGCCGGGGCCCTCTTGCCGGTCCAGCGTGAGCTGCAGTGTCACCGCACGGTCGGCGCTGTTGGTGTAGGTGATGCGGCGTTCGACCGGCTGCGGGTCTGACGACCACTTGATCAGGCCGGTGTCGACGGAGCCTGACGCGGTGATCTGCGTGCGGGAGGCCGCGGAGATGTCGAGACGGCCGGAGCCGCCGCGGTAGGCGGAGATGTCCGCAGTCACGGTGCTGGTGCTCATCAGGGCGTCTTTGGCTGCTGCCGGCTCCAGCCGGGGTGTTCCTGTGCGAGCAGCGCGGCGGCGCCGGCGACACGCGGCGTGGCCATCGACGTGCCGCTCTTGGTCGTGTAGAAGCCTTCTCCGCTCAGGAACTGCGAGCGGGCCGCCAGCACGTTCACCCCCGGGGCGGCCAGATCGGGCTTGAGGCCGTCGTCGTCTTCCCGCGGACCGCTGCTGGAGAAGCCGGTGATCCGGTCGGCAGAGTTCACCGCGCCCACGGTCAGCGCGGCTGCGGGTTGCTGCACTCTTCCTCCCTGAAAGACCGCTGTGGGCCTCAGGTGACATATCGTCAGTCGGCAGCAGAGACCCGCCTGTTGTGCGACAGGAATCGGTTGGCTGCCGGGTGCCGGCGCACTTGCCTTCTTGGTTGTTCTGCGCCCGCGACGCGCAACACCTGCAGGGCCCGTCTGCGCGTGCGCCGGTGTCCGGGGGGTGCGGACGGGGACGGCGGGGCGTCGGGCAGGCATATCGGTGGCCGCTGACGCGTGAACGGGTGAGGAGGCGTTCGGTCGTCCCGGAAGCAACCCCCTCTCGAGACAAGCGGCAGCATGCCGAGGGTGTGTGCCGTGGGACGGGGCCCGAGTCCTCACGACATGCCGCTGCATGCACCTGCCGGGGCCGTCTAACATGTCGGCTGGCTGGTGGGCCCAGCGTTCCTGTTGATCACTAGGATCTCGACCTGATTCGGCCTGGCCCGAACAACGACATTCCGGAAGGAACGCTGCAGGCTGACATGGTCTACCGCATACATTTCACGGTTCAGGATCTGGCCCGCACACGTGTGGCCGAAGGGCCGATGCCGCTGCATGAGCTGGAACTTGCAGCGCGGGCCCTGCAGAGCCGCAGCCGGCCCGCACGCCTCGACGCCTGGCGCCACCACGCCCGCGCGCAGCTGTCAGCGCAGGCCCGTATGGCGCTGGCCCTCATGCCTGCCGTGGGACATTCGCCGGGCTTTCTCAGCCCTGCTCAAGCAGGGTCTGTGGAAGAGCTCGTGGAACACGTGCGCAGCACGCCCCGCGAACGCGTCAGGACGCATCTGCGCGAAGCGGCAGAGCGCCGTTCTTCACTGCCCGCGTGGACCCACCGGCTGGCGGACGACACAGCCTTGCTTGCGGAGCTCTGCACCGGGCTGCGCCATCTCTACGCGTGCCTGCTCGCCCCGTACTGGGGCCAGTTCACCGAACACCTGGCATCCGACCGGACCGTACGCCTGCAGCAGCTGCTCACCGGCGGCGTCGAGCAGCTGCTGACCCGGGCCAACCCGCAATGGATGCGGTGGAAACCACCCGTCCTGGAGATCCGCATGGCCAGCGGAGCCGACCGCGACCTCTACCTGGAAGGGGAGGGCTTCCTGCTCATTCCGTCGATGTTCTGCACCCGCGCCGTCGTCACCGATGGCCCGCCCGTTTCCGTGAGCTACCCCATCGGCCCCGACCAGCCCCCCAGCCAGCTCACCGCCCTGGCGCCCGAGGCGGGCCGGACACGCACCTCCGGTGTGTCGATGCTTCTGGGCCGCACGCGGACCGCGGTACTCACGACCATTGCCGAGCACCAGGGCTGCTCCACCAAGGAACTGGCCGCCCACGCGGGCATCGCACCTGCGAGCGCCAGCGAGCACGCGACGATCCTTCGCGAGGCCGGATTGATCCGCTCCCTCCGCCATCGCAACTCCGTGCTGCACAGCCTGACCTCCCTGGGCCTGATGCTCCTCAACAGCGCAGAGCAGAACTGACTCGTCGGCACCGACCGGCCGGTCTTGACCAGGGTGCGGCCGTAGCGTTGCGTTTTGCGCTCCAGCATGCTGATGAGCTGCGACCGGCTGGCGTCGTGCACGGACGTGGCCAGCCTGGTGCGGACCAGTCCTGCCACCGATAGGTCTTCCGCGGAGATCTCTTTCGTCGGCCCCGACATCGCCGAACCGCTCCACTCGGCAAGCGCCGTCGTCGCTGGTGAGCCACTCGTCGACCGGCTGTGGTACACCGTCCCACGTCCCCACGATCAGCGAGGTCTGGGCGGCTGTCGGCGGCATACCGCGGGTGGGCGGGCATGCCCGTGTGCAGGAACCGACATCGGCGTCCCGGTCGTGTGCGTTCCGGCGAGATCCCGAAGAGTGAAGTGAATGCGGTAGATCAGGCCGTCCTGTAGCGCTTCTTCCGTAATGCCGTTCTTCGGGACGGGCCGAATCAAGTCGAGATCTTATTGATCAAGAGAAAAGCTGAACCCGTCCTGTCAACCGGCATGACAAATTCCTGAGGCGGATGCACGTGGCGGCATGGCGTCGTGGCCGGCTCCAAGCTGACGGCTTTGCATATTTGGAGGAAGACAATGACTGAACGCAGGCCCGGCAGGCTGCTCAAGATGGGCGCCGCCCTGGCGCTGGCCGTGGGCGGATTGAGCACGGTCGCAGCTTCGCCGGCGCTGGCCGAGGATTCGGTGACCGTCCAGGGCTGCGCCCACTCGTACTCCTACGGCCGCACCGAGGTCCAGGTGGACAACTGCCCGGGCAACGCTGCGGCGAGCTGGGCCTGGATATCGAGCCCCCACCTGGCGGGGAAGGACTGGGCCAGAGTCGATCTGTACTTCAAGGACGGCAGCTCCCAGACGATGTGGGAGACCTACGGAGGCAGCTGGTCCCAGAACTTCTGGAACAACGACGTCGACTACCTCTACATGACGGAATCCTGGGTCGGCCAGGAACAGGTGGGCGTGTGGTACGACGTGTCCTGATCATCCAGGACCAGGCGCACGCCGAAAGGTTCACTGCATCCGGGCCGCACTCGTTGACGGGTGATCAGGCCGGCCGGGGGCCAGCGCTCCTCGCGACACCGGTGCACTGATCAGCCCGGGAGCAGCCCGGACAAGCGCTCGGCCGGTATTTCCCCGCCGAGCGCTATGTGCTGCACCCGTGAGAAGCGGGAGACCGGTGCCTTTCGCCGTTCAGCGGACGATGTCGCCCGCCAGCTCCCACAGGCGCTCGGCGTTCTCCGGGTCCAGCGCGTAGGAGGCCACACCGGGGACGCCCCATTCGGTGGGCCGGGCGTCGACGAGCGGTGCCTCGTTGACGTCCTCGAAGTAACGGCCGCCGACCCCTTCGACCAGCGGGGAAGCGGCGAGGAACACGGTGGTCGCGGCGCCCTGCTCGACCGTCTTTCGGT
Source organism: Streptomyces sp. NPDC002265 (assembly GCF_040296125.1). Lineage (NCBI taxonomy): Bacteria > Bacillati > Actinomycetota > Actinomycetes > Kitasatosporales > Streptomycetaceae > Streptomyces > Streptomyces sp. NPDC002265. The sequence goes on from NZ_JBEOWS010000358.1 coordinate 6,279, forward strand.
AGGGCTCGGGGGTCCGCAGGCCTCCGGTGTGGCGCTGGAGGTTGGTGGCGATGGCACCGGGGTGCAGCGCGTTGGCCGTGATTCCGTCGTCGGACCAGCGGCGCTGCGCCTCGACGGCGAGCAGGACCTCGGCGGTCTTGGACTGGCCGTAGGCGGAGAGCGCGTCGTAGGGGCGGAAGCGGAAGTCGATGTCGTCGAAGACCACGGGCGAGAAGAGGTGGCCGGTGGAGGAGACCGAGACCAGGCGCGCCCCGTCGCCGTCGGCGAGAGCGCGGTGCAGCCCGAGAGTCAGGGCGAAGTGCCCCAGGTAGTTGGTGGCGAACTGCTGCTCGTGCCCGGCGATGCCCCGCTCGAGCTGCGGCGGCATCATGATGCCGGCGTTGTTGATCAGGATGTGCAGCGGGCCCTGCCAGGAGGCGGTGAACGCCCGCACCGAGTCCAGGTCGGCCACGTCCAGGCGGGCGACGTGGATCGCGTCGTTCCCAGTGGCCTTGCGCAGGCCGGCCGCGACCTGCTCGCCCGCTTCCGGACGGCGGACGGCGAGAGTGACCTCGGCGCCGTGGTCCGCCAGAGCACGGGCGGTCTCGACTCCGATGCCCGAATTGGCACCCGTGACGATCGCCCGCCTGCCGGACAGGTCGACGCCTTCGATCACCTCCGAGGCGGTGCTGGTGCGGTTGAACCGGGTGGTGAAGATCTTGGACATATAACGCATTCCTTCGGTCGCTCGTACTGTGCTGCCAGACTGCGCCGAGCGCTGTGGAACGCACCAGGACGGGTTGAGACTGGGACCGGCAGGGCCACCCACAAGCCCGGAACACGTCCGTACGCTGGCAAACATGACAGCCGCCGGAGATGCGAACGCACTGGGCCGGTATCTGCGCGCCCGCAGGGAACTGGTCCAGCCCGATGACGCCCGGGACACGGGCAACCGGCGCGTCTCGGGCCTGCGCCGCGAGGAGGTCGCCTTCCTCGCCGGGATCAGTTCCGACTACTACAACCGCCTGGAGCAAGGCCGCGACAGGAACCCCTCGGAGCAGGTCCTGCGCAGCATCGCCCGCGCCCTGCAACTGGACGAGGAGGCGACGGCCTACCTGATGGAGATCGCCACCCGAAAGAGCCCGCCCCGCAGACGGCCTCGCAGGCCGGAGAAGGTCGGCGACGGCATCCGCACGCTCATCGAATCCTGGCCGCTGACCCCGGCGTACGTCCACGGCAAGTACATGGACGTCCTGGCCGCCAACAGCCTCGCCATCGCCCTCTCACCGTTCAACGCACCGGGATGCAACGGCATTCTGGCCGCGTTCCTGGAACCTGAGATGCGGGAACTCCATCAGGACTGGGAGGACATGACCGCCCGGGTCGTCCCCTATCTGCGCGCGGTCGCCGGCGCGGACATCGAGGACCCGCGCCTTGTCGAGATCGTCGGCGAACTGTCCCTGCGCAGCGAACGCTTCCGCACCCTCTGGGCCCGGCAGGACGTCAAACACAAGGCCACCGGCACCACCCTGTTCCGCCACCCTCAGGCCGGCTCCCTGGAACTGCACTACGAAAAGCTACTGCTCCCGGGCAGCGACGGGCAGACCCTGATCACCTACCACGCACAACCTGGCAGCGCCTCCGAAGAACGCCTGCGCCTGCTCGCCAGCATGAATGCACCTGACCGGGCCGGCGGTACGCGGGCCGCAACCGATCGCACCCGAGCCCCCGGACATCCCATGTCTTGACAGGTCTCCTCCAGGAAATCCCGGACCTCTCACATGCCGGAGTTCGTTGGTGACGGACAGCTCGACTCGCCGTATCCAGAACACGTGGCTGCGAACGGGGCGATCACGGCAGCAGGCCTCCTGGTCTTGACTTCTGCTCGCGGACTCGACCACGTCGCCACATGCAGCAGGTGTTCGAAGTGCTGGTTCCCGTGCTGCCACCGGGTGAGCCGAGCACGGACCCCGCCTGCCCTTGCATGCGGTTCGTTCCGCGAGACGCCGCCACGGTGCGCTGAGCAGCCTGGACGCTGCCACGTGTGTCGTGAGACGGCACCTTCGCATGCCTTTGTTCTCCCCCTGGGGCGGGCTCGGCGCGCCCCGTTCCGGCCATCTCGCCAGCGCTGGTTACGTCCGATGCGAGTTCTGCTTCCAGCGCGCGCCAGCTTGTGTCGGCGTGCTTTGAACCGGTGAGAAGCCCCTGAAGAGCTGAGCTGGCTGCTTGGATCACGGCTCGACTTGCCCGGTCGGCCCGATGACGCCCGGTTTCATCCCCAGCCGGGCGGCAGCAGGTCCCAGGAGTCACAGCCGAACCATTGCCCGAAGGTCACAGGCCGGGCGCCGTCGGCGTGGTCGAGGGACAGCGCGGTGATCAGGTCGCAGGTCGCCCGTCCGTCCCACCACAGCGTCCCGGCCAGCGGGCCCGAGATCACCAGAAGCGTGGCGAACCCACAGCCGTGCTCCTGCGCGACGATCGCCCCCGCCGTCTTTCGCTCGTTGAACTCCCAGTACTCGGTGTTCCAGGCATGCATGGGCTCCGAGAACGCGTCCTCGTCGGCATAGTCCTCAGCCCGGGGCAGGCGCCGGTAGAACTCGTCGTCGGCCTCCTCATAGGAGTTCGGGTGCGGGAAGGGCAGGGGCAGCAGGTCGCGTCGCCTTGTGCTGTTGCCCGTCCGCCACCAGCCGTTCTCCGTTTTCTCAAGTTGTGCTACCGCCCCGCCCGAACTCACCTGCAGCAAGTAGCGGCGATACGCGCCGGGGAAGGCGACTTGGAGATCGGCCTCGGCTTCGATGACCTCGGCCTCGGTCAGCGGACGTGGGACAACAGGACGGTTCATGGGGCTTGAGGCTAGACGGTGGCCTTTCGCGCCGCAGCCGGGTTCGGCTGTGTCTCAGGCAGTGCGGGAACGCCTCGCGCGCCTTTTCGGTCGGTGTTCCTGCCGCAAGGCCATCCTGGGCCCTCGACTGCTGAGCCGACGCTTACAGGGTGGGCAATTTGCGTCGACATGACTCCTGGGGAATGACGCCGTCGTTGACACGGGCCATCCCTGGGAGGGTGACCCTGACCATGGGGTTGTAGGCGTTGACGTGGCCTTGGTCGGAGGTCTTGTGCACGACGCGTCAGGTGCCGGAGCGGGTGACGGTGGGGTGAGCGGCGAAGTGGCCGGTGCTGCTGGTGCGGGCGCCGGCGGCCAGGTGCTGCTGCCGCAGGGGCGGAATAGGGTCTGGACGGTGGCCTTGGGCAGGGGGGCCGCGCCGGGACGTGCGCGGATGGGGCTGCGGGGTCAGAATCGAGAGGGAACGCACTCGTGGTATCGCGGGGGAATGGACTCGGGGTCTGCCGGGGCGGTCATGTTCGCAGGGCCGGATTTTCGCCGGTGGAAGGTGGACGGGCGTGCGGCATTACGATCTTGTGGTTCTGGGGACGGGCAGCGGAAACATGCTGCTGGGCGGGTTCGCTCATCTGCGTGTGGCGCTGGTGGAACCGGACCGGTTCGGCGGCACCTGTCTGAACCGGGGGTG
>NZ_JBEOWS010000359.1:0-9697 GCF_040296125.1 Streptomyces sp. NPDC002265
CCCCGGGCGGTCTTCTGGGTCTCTCCTGTGACAGGTCCTAGCCGAGCGCCCGGCCCAGCACGTAGACCGCCGGGGCCGCGGCCGCCAGCGGCAGGGCCACGCCCGCCGTGAAGTGCACGAACCGGGACGGGTAGTCGTAACTGGCGACCCGGTGGCCGATCAGCGCGCAGACCGCGGCACCGGCGCCGAGCAGCGCGCCCTTCGCGCCGAGGTCCGTCATCCCGCCGGCCGCGACACCGGCGCCCGCCGCGGCCAGCAGCGACACGACCACCGAGGCCGGGGTCGGCAGCGGCAGCGCACGGGCCAGGACCGCCACCGCCACCGCGGCGGCGCCGACCGACACCACGTCCGCCTCGGCGGCGAGGTACCCGGTCGCCGCGATGGCCAGCGCGGCCGAGGCGACGCCCGCCATCAGGCCGTACATCCGCTCGTCCGGGTCGGCGTGCGAGCGCAGCTGGAGGACGAGGCAGAGCAGCACCCACACGCCGAGAGTGCCGAGGATCGCGGCGGGCCCGTGCTCACGGCCGGCCGCGAACACCGCCGCGTCCGAGACCAGCGCGCCCAGGAAGGCGAGCGCGATGCCCTGCCGGGCCGGCCACATCCCGTTCAGCCGGAACCAGCCCGCCGCGGTGACGGCCTGGAGGGCGACGAGCGGGACCAGCAGGGCGTACGAGCCGACGGCCGCCGCTCCCGAGAGCAGCAGGCCGAGCAGCGCGGTGAGCGCGGCGGGCTGCATCCCGGGCTCGATGATCGGGGAGCGGCCTTCGAGGCGGGCGCGCTGGGCGTCGGTGACACGGGCGTTGCCCGCGAGGGTGGCGGGGCCGTAGGAGGGTCCCCCCGCCGCGCCGGCGTCGTCGTCACCGGCGGGCCGGTCGGCGGGCTCGGCCGCGGTCCGGGCGGCGGTCCGCTGGGCCTGCCCCGCGGCGGACCAGCCGCCCGCCGACGGCTCGTGGTGGCCCTGCTGCGGCTGCGCCTGTCCCTGATGTCCCTGGGGCGCCTGGCCGACGGGCGGCAGGTACGCCGTCTCCGCCACGGGTGCCGCGGGGACCGGGGGCTGCATCTGGGTCTCCCAGGTCTGCCCCTGCCACTGCTGGGTGTGCTGCTGGTCGCCGTACGGGTACGGCTGGTGCTGCTGCTGCCCCGACCAGGCCTGCTGCGGCTGGTGGCCCTGCTGGTGCGCCTGCTGGGGGTGCGCCTGCTGGGGGTGCTGCTGCTGCCCGTACGGGGCGTAGCCCTCGTACGGGGTCCCCTCGCGGGGTTCGTACGGCTGGTTGGTCATCGGTGGGGTCATCCTCCTGCGAACGGCGGGAGCACCTCGACCGTGCCGCCCTCGGCCAGCCGTACCGTCTCATGCCCGCGGGTCCCGACGGGGTCCCCGTCGACGAGGAACGAGCACCGGCGCAGGACACGCGTCAGTTCGCCGGGATGCCGCTCCCGGACGGCGTCGAGCGCCCCGGCGAGCGTGGCCGCGTCGTACGGCTCCTCGGCGACGCCGGCCGCGGCCTTGGCGGCGGCCCAGTAGCGCACCGTGCCCTTTGCCATCTCGTTCCTCGAGTCGGTTCGGCTGTGAACACGATCAGGCTAGGCCCTGCCGTCAAATTCCCGCCCGCCGCGCGACACCGGTGCCGCGGCCGGGGCGGGTGCCTGGGCCGGTGCCGCGGCCCAGCGGCCGATCCGGCGCAGCAGTTCCTCGTCCGCCGCGTGCTCGGCATGGCCCATGCCGGGCTCCAGCCAGAGTTCTCCGTGCTCGCCGGCGGCCGCGGCCAGCATCCGGGGGTGGTCGACGGGGAAGTAGCCGTCCCGGTCGCCGTGCACGATCAGCAGCGGCCTGGGCGCGATCCGCGGCACCGCCTCCACCGGGGACAGCGGCACCGGGTCCCAGTCGCGGTGGTGGATACGGGTGCGCAGGCCGAGGCGGCAGACCAGACGGCCCTCGGGCCGGGTCACCAGCCAGTGCACCCGGCGCATCAGGGCCGTCCCCCGGTAGTACCAGCGGGCCGGGCCGCTGACCGAGACCACGGCGTCCGTGCCCCCCGCGTGCTCAGGGCCGTACAGCGCCGCGTGCCGCAGCACCACCGAGCCGCCCATGGAGAAGCCGACGGTGACCACGCGCGCGTGCCCGAGCCCGCGGGCCCACTCCACCGCGGCCGCCAGGTCGAGCACCTCCCGGTCCCCCACCGTGGACCGTCCGCCCGAGGCCCCGTGGCCGCGGAAGGAGAACGTGACGACGGCTCCGTACCGCGTGAACGCCTTCGCCACCCGGCGAACATGTGGCCGGTCCGCGGCGCCGGTGAACCCGTGCGCCACGACGAACACGAGGTCACGGGCGGGTGGCGCGCCCTCTTCGTATACGACCGCCGCCGGGTCGTATACGGAATCGATCGTCACACCGTCGACGGTGTGTAGAAACGTCCGCAATGGTGCAGGTCTGCTCGTCTCGGGATTCGGACGAACGGCGGAACGCGCCTCATGACCTGCCGGACTGATGCTCATGTGGGCTATTCTGCTGGACAGAGGACTCGGGCAGTGAAGCCCCCGAGTCCTTTTGTGCTTTCGGGCGCTTTGTATGCAAAGCGGGAAACCGCAGGTGTACAGGGCCTTCGGCACACCTCGACTCCCTGGAGTCGCGGCGGGTCCCAGAGGAGCGGGAGCCGCACAGTAGGAGGCAGTGCCGCAAACGTCCTCGCAGGGACCGAGGAGGAACGAGACGTTATGGGCGAGCGAACCTTGCACGAACATGTGACGACGACCCAGGCAGGTGGCGTGCGATGAGTTCTCTGCTGCTCCTGACCAATGCCCTGCAGCCCTCGACGGAGGTGCTGCCCGCCCTCGGCCTGCTGCTGCACAACGTTCGGGTGGCCCCGGCGGAAGGCCCGGCCCTGGTCGACACGCCGGGCGCCGACGTCATCCTGATCGACGGCCGGCGGGACCTCCCCCAGGTCCGCAGCCTGTGTCAGCTGCTGCGGTCCACGGGACCCGGCTGCCCCCTCGTCCTCGTGGTCACCGAGGGCGGCCTCGCGGCCGTGACCGCCGACTGGGGCATCGACGACGTGCTCCTCGACACAGCCGGCCCGGCGGAGGTCGAGGCCCGGCTGCGGCTGGCCATGGGCCGGCAGCAGATCGTCAACGACGACTCCCCCATGGAGATCCGCAACGGCGACCTGTCGGTCGACGAGGCGACGTACTCCGCCAAGCTCAAGGGCCGGGTCCTCGACCTCACCTTCAAGGAGTTCGAGCTCCTGAAGTACCTGGCGCAGCACCCGGGCCGGGTGTTCACCCGCGCACAGCTGCTCCAGGAGGTCTGGGGCTACGACTACTTCGGCGGCACCCGGACCGTCGACGTGCACGTACGGCGGCTGCGCGCCAAGCTCGGCCCCGAGCACGAGTCGCTGATCGGAACCGTCCGGAACGTCGGTTATCGATTCGTTACCCCCGAGAAGGGCGAGCGCTCCTCGGACGAGGCGAAGGCCAAAGCGGCCAAGCCAAAGCCGGAGGATGCGGACGAGACGGCCGCCCTGGACAGCACCGGGGTCGGGGCGGAGGCGTAGCGGGGCTCGGGCGGGGTGTCCGGGGCGGCGCACGCGCGCATCCAAGCTCTGATACGCCCTGCCCAGCACCGATCCATCCGCGTAGACTCCGCGCGTGGCCAAGGTGACTCGGGATGATGTGGCGCGACTGGCGGGGACTTCCACCGCGGTGGTCAGTTACGTCATCAACAACGGACCCCGGCCGGTCGCCCCGGCCACGCGCGAGCGTGTCCTCGCCGCCATCAAGGAACTGGGCTACCGGCCCGACCGGGTGGCGCAGGCGATGGCGTCCCGGCGTACCGACCTCATAGGCCTGATCGTGCCGGACGCACGCCAGCCGTTCTTCGCGGAGATGGCGCACGCGGTCGAACAGGCCGCCTCCGAGCGCGGGAAAATGGTGCTCGTCGGCAACTCCGACTACATCGGTGAGCGCGAGGTCCACTATCTGCGGGCCTTCCTCGGGATGCGCGTCTCCGGCCTGATCCTCGTCAGCCACGCGCTCAACGACCTGGCCGCCGCCGAGATCGAGGCCTGGGACGCCCGGGTGGTCCTGCTGCACGAGCGGCCCGAGGCCATCGACGACGTCGCCGTCGTCCTGGACGACCTGGGCGGCGCCCAGCACGTCGTACGCCACCTGCTGGAGCACGGCTACGAGTACGTGGCCTGCATGGGCGGCACCGCGGAGACCCCTGCGGTCGGCGACCCCGTCTCCGACCACGTCGAGGGCTGGCGGCGGGCCATGGACGAGGCCGGGATATCGACGGAGGGGCGGCTCTTCGAGGCGCCGTACAACCGCTACGACGCCTACAAGGTCGCCCTCGACATCCTGTCCGGGCCCCGGCGGCCCCCCGCGGTCTTCTGCTCCACCGACGACCAGGCGATCGGCCTGCTGCGGGCAGCGCGTGAGCTGCGCCTGGACGTGCCGGGAGAGCTCGCGGTGGCCGGCTTCGACGACATCAAGGAAGCGGCGCTGGCGGATCCGCCGCTGACCACGATCGCCTCGGACCGCTCGGCGATGGCGCGGGCCGCGGTGGACCTGGTGCTGGACGACGGGCTGCGCGTCGCCGGGTCGCGACGGGAGCGGCTGAAGGTGTTCCCCTCGAAGCTGGTGGCCCGCAGGTCCTGCGGCTGCGAGTGAGCTTCCGGCTGCGCGTGAGCTCCGGGCTGCGGGTGAGGTTCGGGCTGCGCATGAACTCCGGGCTGCGAGTGAGCTTCGGCACGCCCGCCGCCCCAGGGCTGCGCACGAGCCGCCACGCGTCCGCCGCCCCTGGTCCGAGGCGTTTCTGAGATCGTCCTGAGAGGCCTCGCCCGGCCGTGGGCACCCGTTTTATATCGGGCATACGAGGTTCTACCCGCCTTCTCAGGGAGCACTCAGGAACCTCTCATCGTGGGGCGGGAAGCTCTTCTCATGACCGAGAGCTTCCGCCGCAGCGGCGAGTACGAGAACCCCTACCAGGGCGACCAGCAGCAGCCCGCGTACCCCCAGCAGCAGCACGCCTCCTCTCCCGTGGACCCGGAGTGGCCGCCCCCGCCGGCCTACCGGCCCGCCCAGCCCTACACCGAGCCGGTGACGGTGGAGCCCGGCACCACGGTGTGGCCGGCCCAGGCCGCCCCGGCGACCGCCCCCGCCGCCCCCACCGCTCCGATCGACTTCGCCGGCTTCGCGGCGGACGGCTCCGGTTCCGGTGCCGGCCACGGCGGCGACACCGCTCTCCTCGCCGCCGTGCCCGCCGGGCCCGCGCCGAAGAAGCAGCGCAACCGCGGCACGGTCGCCCTGCTCGCCGCCGTGGCGATCATCGCCGCGGCCGTGGGCGGCGGTACGGCCTACGGCATCCAGGAGCTCACCGGCAAGGACTCGGTCGCCTCCAGCTCCACCAGCACGAACGTGGTGCCCGCCGCCAAGAGGGGCACGGTCTCCGGGGTCGCCGCGGCGGTCAGCCCGAGCATCGTCGAGGTCGGCGCCACGCTCGGCAACGGCACCTCGACCGGCGCCGGGGTGATCATCACCAGCGACGGCGAGATCGTCACCAACAACCACGTCATCTCCGGCGCATCGTCGATCAAGGTGAAGACGAGCGACGGCAAGCAGTACTCCGCCGAGGTCGTCGGCACCGACAGCAAGAAGGACCTCGCCCTGATCAAGCTGGAGAACGCCTCCGGCCTGCCGGTGGCGACCCTCGGCAACTCCGACGGGGTCCAGGTCGGCGACGACGTCGTGGCGATCGGCTCCCCCGAGGGCCTGACCGGCACCGTCACCAGCGGCATCATCTCGGCCCTGAACCGGGACGTGACCGTCTCCACCGACGAGAGCCAGGGCCAGGACCAGGGACAGGGCGGCGGCAACGGCCAGTGGCCGTTCGAGTTCGGCGGCCGCCAGTTCAATGGCGACACCGGCTCCTCGACGACCACCTACAAGGCGCTCCAGACGGACGCCTCGCTCAACCCCGGCAACTCCGGCGGCGCGCTGATCGACATGAACGGCAACATCATCGGCATCAACTCCGCCATGTACTCGGGCGCGGACTCCTCGTCCTCGTCCAGCGCGGGCAGCGTCGGTCTCGGCTTCGCCATCCCGATCAACACGGTCAAGGCAGACCTGGCCGACCTGCGGGCAGGTGGCTCCGACAGCTGAACCGGCCCGCCCGCCGCACACGCAGAGGAGTACGTCATGATCAAGCAGGTTCCCCACCCGGTGGCCGGCATCGACGCGGCCGGTTTCGCCCTGGCCCTCGAAGTGGCGTACGAGCTGAACGCACCGCCGGCGCCGACGCGGCGGGCGCCCGAGGTGGCTCCCGAGCTGATGGGCCTGCGCACCTCCGCGGCCCGTCCGCACCGCCGCAAGGTGCCGCTGAAGCGGCTGACCGCGGTCCGCGGCTGAGCGTGGCCGGTCCGGCCCGCCGCCAGCTTCCCCGACCTCCCGGCCGGGAAACATGCGAGGCTGAACGCGGTACCGCCGGACCAGACCGATCACACCGATCACACCGCTCAGCCCGCTCAGCACGCAGACGTCCCACCGCATCCTCCGAGGAACCCCGCCCATGAGCTCCGCCGAAGGCGACCGTGACACCCAGCGCATCCTGATCGTCGACGACGAGCCGGCGGTGCGCGAAGCACTCCAGCGCAGCCTCGCCTTCGAGGGGTACGCCACAGAAGTCGCCGTGGACGGTGCGGACGCCCTGGAGAAGGCCGCCGCGTACCGGCCCGACCTGGTCGTCCTCGACGTCCAGATGCCCCGGATGGACGGTCTGACCGCGGCCCGTCGCATCCGCGGCGCCGGCGACACCACGCCCATCCTGATGCTGACGGCCCGTGACACGGTCGGCGACCGGGTCACCGGACTCGACGCGGGCGCCGACGACTACCTGGTCAAGCCGTTCGAACTGGACGAGCTGTTCGCCCGGGTCCGCGCGCTGCTGCGGCGCAGTTCGTACGCGTCCACGACCGCGGGACCGGACCAGGCGGACGAGGCCCTCACCTTCGCCGACCTGCGGATGGACCTGGCCACCCGCGAGGTGACCCGGGCGGGACGCCCCGTGGAGCTGACCCGCACGGAGTTCACGCTGCTGGAGATGTTCATGGCGCACCCGCGCCAGGTCCTGACCCGTGAGCAGATCCTCAAGGCGGTCTGGGGCTTCGACTTCGAGCCCTCCTCCAACTCCCTCGACGTCTACGTCATGTACCTGCGCCGCAAGACCGAGGCGGGCGGCGAGCCGCGCCTCGTGCACACGGTCCGCGGTGTCGGGTACGTGCTGCGCCAGGGCGGCGCGGAGTGAGCAGACTGACCCACCGGTTCCGTACCCTGCCGATCAGGGCACGGCTGTCGATGCTGGTCGCCGCGGCGGTGGCGTTCGCGGTGGCGGCGGTGTCGGTGACGTGCTGGTTCATCGTGCAGAAGAAACTGTACGAACAGGTCAACGACGACCTCAGGAAGATGGCGCGGCCGGCGCAGTACGACGCGGTCGCGGACCTCCTCGCGGCCTGTCCCCAGACCGGCGACGCCGACCAGAACGGCTCGAACGACCAGGGCGGCTTCAACAGCCTGCGGACCCAGAGCAGCTACGCCCAGCTGGTCAAGGCGGACGGCACGCCCTGTGTCTCCGCGAACTCCGTGGGCACCGTCAAGGTCACCCGCATCGACACGGACGTCATCAAGGAAGCGAGCCACAGCAGGGGGATCGTCCCCGACGGGATCATCCGCAACGGCACCGACACCGACGGCAACGCCGTGCGCGTGCTCACCACACCGCTGCTCGTGAACACCCCGGGCATCGGCCCGCCTCAGCTGTCCCGCGATACCGCGCTGCTCATCGCGGTCCCCCTCAAGAGCACCGAGTCCACCCTCAACGACCTCGCCCTCATCCTGCTGCTGGTCTCCGGCATCGGAGTGATCGGCGCCGGGGCGGCCGGTCTGGCCGTCGCGCGAGCGGGCCTGCGTCCCGTCGACAAGCTCACCGACGCCGTCGAACACGTCGCCCGCACCGAGGACCTCAGCGTCCGCATCCCGGTCGAGGACGAGAGCGACGACGAGATCGCCCGGCTCTCCCGCTCCTTCAACTCGATGACCTCCTCGCTGGCCAGCTCCCGCGAGCTTCAGCAGCAGCTCATCGCGGACGCCGGGCACGAGCTGCGCACCCCCCTCACCTCCCTGCGCACCAACATCGAGCTCCTCACCCGCAGCGAGGAGACCGGCCGCCCCCTGCCGGAGGCGGACCGCAAGGCGCTGCTGGCCTCGGTGAAGGCGCAGATGACGGAACTGGCGGCGCTGATCGGCGACCTCCAGGAGCTGTCACGGTCGGAGGGCCAGCAGGGCGAACGCGTCCAGGTGGTCTCGCTGGAGGACACCGTCGAGGCCGCCCTGCGCCGCGCCCGCCTGCGCGGCCCGGAGCTGACGATCACGTCCTCCGTCGACCCCTGGTACGTACGGGCGGAACCTACGGCGCTGGAGCGGGCGGTGGTCAACATCCTCGACAACGCGGTGAAGTTCAGCCCCGAGGGCGGCACGATCGAGGTGCGGCTCAGCGAGGGCGTCCTGACGGTCCGCGACCACGGCCCCGGCATCCCCGCCGAGGAACTCCCGCACGTCTTCGACCGCTTCTGGCGCTCCCCGAGCGCTCGCGCGCTGCCCGGCTCGGGCCTGGGTCTGTCGATCGTCGCGCGGACCGTGCAGCAGGCCGGCGGCGAGGTGAGCCTGACCCACGCGACAGGCGGCGGAACCGTCGCGACACTCCGCCTGCCCGGCTCGAAGACCCCGCCTCCCGAACTCCCCTAGGGCCGCCCCGGCTTCGCGGAAATTCCGGAGTACCCCGAGCGGCACATCCGACCGGTGCGGTCCTACGATGTGCTGCCTGAGGGGGAGGCTTCGTGAGCGTCGTTGCGAACACCGGCGGAAGCGGCTTCGAGCGGGAGTACAGGCGTCGGCGATGGCCCATGTCCCGAGCGCGGTTGATCTTCCTGGTCGTCATCATCATGAATGCCGTGGTTCATATGAGCCGGAGCGAGGACTTCATGCCGCTCTGGGCCCAGGGCGGGTTCGTGGCCCTGATGCTGGCGATCGTGGGCTGGGCCTGGCTGGAGCAGGCCCGGGGGCGCACCCGGGTGGGGGCCGACGGGATCACCGTGCGCAGCGCCCTGCGGGAGCGGCATGTGCCCTGGGCGGACATCTACGACATCCGCGCGGAGCCGTTCCGCAACCGCCGCACGGACGGGCCCCTGCTGTACGCCTACCTCTACCGCCACGACGGCCGGCGCACGCTGCTCCGGCAGGTGGACGACTGGCAGGTGGCGGACTTCGCCGCCGAGCTGGAGGGACTGCGCGAGACCGCCGTCGGGTACCGCGGGACGGCCTGGGAGCGGCAGCCGGAGACGGAGGAACGGATACGGCTGCGGACCGGGCACCGCAGAGCCTGGGAGCACTCGGTCACCGGTGCGGTGATCGCCCTGGCGGCCATGTTCCCGGTGATGATCGTGCGGGTGGTGATCGGGGCTCCGGTGCATCCGTTCCTGCTGTTCGTCTGTGTTCCCGCAGTCGCGTTCGCCGTCGTGGCCGTGGTGCAGCGCCGACGCTGGAGGTCCCTGGTGCCCTCGTACATGCGCGAGCCGTAGCCGCGACACGCCGACACGAGACGCAGACACGCGACGAGGGGCCCGGGACGTACGCCGCACGTACGTCC
>NZ_JBEOWS010000360.1:0-9636 GCF_040296125.1 Streptomyces sp. NPDC002265
CGGAGCGAGCAACTCCCACTCCAGATCGGTGAGTTCATGGCGACGTATCACCCCACCATGATCCACTATCCGATGATCTTTGAAGACGGACCCTAGGGGTGCCATACAGCAGCGAAGTACGGCAACCTCCGCGCCTCCGAACGACCGTCACCAGGCCCACGCAGCCGACTGACGTGCCTGACAGACCTCAGCGGCCCTCCCGCCCATGGTTCGCATCGAGGAGGCCGCGGGGCGTGCCACTTCCGTGCCAGAACAGGCGGGGACTCACGGGGAATTGAGGTTCCCCAGGGTGCGCACGGGCCTACGCCGCCCAAGGCAGAGATTCCCAGGTCACGCCGCAGACCGCCTCACCTCGCTCCTAAAGCGGTGGTCAGCACGGTCGCTGTACGGCCAAGCCTTGGCGTAAGTCCTGGGCGAGTTCGGGAAGATGTTCTTGACGTCTCCCGGATCGACCAGTCCTCGCTCTACGAGGAAGCCAACCAGCTCAAACTGCTGCAGCAGATCTGAGTGCCGGTCTAGATCTAAATGCCTCGGTATCAACGTCATCCGCCGCAACCCCGCACAGCGAGCCGGGTACCGTATGCCCGAACAGCACACCGCCGGACCACATGCGGGTGTGGTCGGGACCGACGGAGAGGGCTGGTAGGAGAGCTATGGAAGAGCCGCGTCGCCTAGGCGGCCGGTACGAGCTGGGCCATGTGCTCGGCCGTGGCGGCATGGCCGAGGTCTACCTGGCGCACGACACCAGGCTCGGCCGCTCCGTGGCGGTGAAGACGCTGCGCGCAGACCTCGCACGCGATCCGTCCTTCCAGGCCCGGTTCCGCCGGGAGGCCCAGTCGGCCGCCTCGCTCAACCATTCCACGATCGTCGCGGTGCACGACACGGGCGAGGACCACATCGACGGGGTCTCGATCCCGTACATCGTGATGGAGTACGTCGACGGGTCGACGTTCCGCACGCTTCTTCACAGCGGCCGCAAGCTGCTGCCGGAGCGGGCCATGGAGATGACCATCGGCATCCTCCAGGGCCTGGAGTACTCCCACCGCGCTGGCATCGTTCACCGCGACATCAAGCCCGCGAACGCCATGCTGACGCGCAACGGCCAGGTCAAGGTCATGGACTTCGGCATCGCCCGCGCCATGGGCGACTCCGGCATGACGATGACCCAGACGGCCGCGGTCATCGGCACCGCCCAGTACCTCTCGCCGGAGCAGGCCAAGGGCGAGCAGGTCGACGCCCGCTCCGACCTGTATTCCACCGGCTGCCTGCTGTACGAGCTGCTGACCGTCCGGCCGCCCTTCGTGGGCGACTCCCCGGTCGCGATCGCCTACCAGCACGTGCGCGAGGATCCGCAGCCGCCGAGCGTCTTCAACCCCGAGATCACGCCCGAGATGGACGCGATCGTGATGCGGGCGCTGGTCAAGGACCCGGACTACCGCTACCAGTCCGCCGACGAGATGCGTTCCGACATCGAGGCCTGCCTCGATGGCCAGCCGGTCGCCGCCACAGCGGCCATGGGCTCCGTCGGCTACGGCGGCTACCCCGGCGATCAGCCGCCGACGGCTCTGCGCACGGACTCCAGCGCCGGCGCGACCACGATGCTGCCGCCGATGAACCGCTACGACGAGCGCCCGGACCGCCGCCGGCAGAAGAAGAACAACAACACGTCGACGATCCTGCTGGTCGTGGCCGGTGTGCTGCTGCTGGTCAGCGCGATCTTCATCGGCAAGTGGTTGGGCAAGCAGTTTTAGTCTGGAAGAGCGCTTTGTCCTACCGGTCGTAACCACTGGCACTGACATCGACGACGCCGGCCAGGAGCGAACGCCAGCGTCTCTGTCCGGCCGCCGCACCAGTCACCGACCTCAGCCGGAGCGGGACTGAATCGAACTCCTAAAGCGGTGGTCAGCACGGTTGCTGCACCAGCGAGGCGTCGCAACCATCGCGACTGGACTCGACTGCCAGCAGTCCCGTATGCCGGGACCTGTCTGGGACCTCCGAGGCCAACCAGCAACGACAGATGACGACCGCTAACGACCGTCCACACGCAGGTCAGTTGAGGTAGGCACCTTGCTGATCAGCGCAGAAAAACGGGCGGTCGAAACCCAGGGCAAGAAGAAGTAACCCGACGCCGACAAGCCCCCGGCCTGCGAATTTCTCGCGGGGCGGGGGCTTTTTGGTGGGGCTGGGCCGTCTGCGGGTCGTGAGCTGCTCGATCGAGCCGTCCTCAGGGCTTCAGGAAGTCCGGCTCCGGCTGTTCCCTCACCTCTGCTTGTGCTCCCACAACTCGGAGGGCCGCGACTGCCGCCTCAGCGTCTTCCTGCGGCACACCATCGAGAATCACGGCGGGAACCTGTGATGCCAGTACCTTGCTGCGCCAGAGGCTCAGTTCCGTCAGCCGACGTACGACCTGAGCGACGTCCAGCACACGGACACCTGGGTCGGTGAGCACTACGTCATTGGGCACGTCGTCGCACACCAGCAAGAAGTATTCGTCTGTCATCGGTCTTCCCCCCTCTTCGGCTGGGAGGGTATGAGCCCTCAACCGTCGTGTCGCGTGGATTTCGCGGCCCCGAGGACGGCGGTCACCGCAGTCCGGTGAAGATCAGCTGCTTGGTCACCGGAGGCCCGGCGGCGACCTTCCACGGCAAGGTGATCTCGACCGGTGGGAACCGCTTCATGAGTGTGGCGTGCGTGGGGGGAGCCGGGGTGAGTGGTGGGTGCTGTGGACGTAACTGCGCCAGGACCAAAGTCGAAAGCCGGCCCATATGCCCGATACAGGCATCGAGAGCCGGTGAGGCCGCGTCGGCGAGAGTTGCCGGAACGCGGCAGAGTTCAGCCGATTTTCTTGCCGGAAGTTGTTACTCACGGCAAGTGGCCAAGTATGTATATTGCTCAAGCAGTCTTCACCGAGTGATTTTTGTTCCGCCGATCGTGATGACGGTTCGAGGTGCGGGGCTATAATGCTCGGCCTTGAAAAATCACGTCATTTTTCGCCTCAAGAGGAGCAACCGTCATGACTTCCCGCCCGACCGCGGACGACTGGTGGATCATCGCGGCCGGTGTCACTGTCGTCTACATGGCCGCGATGTACTGGTGCATGCCGACGCAAAAGGCGAAGCAGCGCATGGTGATAGCCCCGCTGGTCGGTTGGATCTACCTGTTACCCAGCGCTATGGTAAAAGGCTATTCCGCATCGCATGCCCTGTACATCTACAGTGTCGCCCTAGCGATGTTCATCGTCATGTTCGTGCCGGTCGCGAAAAGGGTCGCAGCCGATATTGTGGAACAGGAAGAGAAGCCCTGGCTCAAGGTTCCTCTCAACAGTTTTGCCTGGTATTGGATGCTCGGGGTGTTCACGGTTTTCGCTGCGGGAATGGCCTACCTCTGGCCGTTCCTTGCATAGGCGGGAGCGCTGTTACTCGGCTCCATACGCGTGTCTCACTGTCCAGGACAACTGGACACAGTGGGCGACCGTCAAGCCGGTTCGTAGCCGCAGGTGGGCCGAAAGGCCGTTGGCCGGGGCGCCGTACAAGGGGTGGATTTGTGCGGGGCATATGCCATTCGGGTTGCAGTCGCCGTCGCGGGGGCGAGCCGGGGGAAGTGCGGCGGCGGGGCGCGCGGGGCGGGTTCTAGCCTGGGCCGGCAGGGAGAGCCGTCGGTATCGGGAGCTGCGCGTGGCGGGGCCGGAAGTGTGGCAGTGGCTGGAGGGGCACCGGCGCCTGATGCCGGCCGTCCTGCTCATCGCGGCAGGGGCGGTCGACTTTCTCACGCCACCCACGGTCAGTGCCTCGGCCTTCTACGCGGCCGCGATCCTGATGGCCGCGCCGCTGCTGTCGTTGCGCGGCACCATCGTCACCGGGGTGTGCGCGTTCCTGCTCGACCTGGTCGCGTTCGTGTACTTCGGCCACCACGGAACCGCGCCCGAGCTCAGTGAGCTGGCCATGGTGGCGACGGTGTCCGCGGTCGCGGTCTTCCTCAACCGTCTCCTGCATCACCTCCAGACCCAGCTGCGTTCCGCGCGCGACATCGCCGCCGCCGTCCAGTGCGCCGTGCTGCCGGATCCGCCGAAGGCGAGCGGTCCGCTGCGTTTCGCCGCACGCTACGAGGCCGCACAGACGGACGCACAGATCGGCGGGGACCTCTACGCCGTGCTCGACACCCCGTTCGGCGTGCGCTGTGTGATCGGCGATGTGCGCGGCAAGGGAATGGACGCGGTCAGGGCGGTCGCGGCCAGCATCGTCACCTTTCGCGAGGCGGCCCTGTACGAACCCAGCCTGACCGGGGTCGTGAAGCGGCTGGAGCGGGCTGCCGTCCTGGAGACCCAGCAGTCGGGCAGCGAGACCGAGTTCGAGGGGTTCATCACGGGCGTGGTGGCGGAGTTCCCCCGGCACGAAAGGGCGGTCCGCCTCGTCAACCGCGGCCACCCGGCACCCGTACTGCTCCTGCCCGACGGCGTGCGGTACGTCGAGCCCAGCCGGCCGGCCGTGCCCCTGGGCATGGCGGCCCTGGCCGACGACCCGGCCCCCGTCGACATGGTGGCCTTCCCGGAAGGGGCGACTCTGCTGCTCTACACGGACGGACTGACGGAGGCCCGTGACGACAGGGGCGCCTTCTACGACCCCGTCGCGGGAGCCGCCATATCCCCGGACGCCCGGCCGGAGGCTCTCCTCGACGCCCTGTTGGCCGACGTTCACCGGCACACCGGTGGCCGCAGAGCCGACGACATGGCACTGCTGGCCGTCGCCTGTGCGCCGGAGACCGCGTGACGGCGGGTGCCCGGACAGGTGGCTCAAATTCCCTTTCTGTGCAGGGAAGTTGACCGGCGGCCGTTGATTTCGCCAACCCGGGTGGACGTCGGGGTTAAGTCATGGGACGGGCGGCGAAGGTGCACAACTCCGCGGTGATCCGCTCTGTCTGACGCGGGTGAAGTCACCACCCCGTCCACGAAAGTGGGAGACCGCATCATGCGTCTACGCGCCACCGCCACCGTCAGCGCCTCCGCAGCCCTCGGCGCGGCCCTGGCCGTCACCGCGCTGGCCGGCCCGGCCGCCGGGGCCACGCAGGACGACACACCCACGAGATTCAGCGACATCGTGGTCAACAAGAGGCTCGACTACACCGTCGTCGTCGGGGCCAGGGCGAAGGTCGCCTTCCAGATCTCCGCGACGGTCAACGACCCGTCGGGCGTCCGCAGCGTGACGTACGGACTGTGGCACGGGAACACCCGGGCGCAGGCCGACGGCTTCCTGGCCCAGGTCGGGTCCGGCCGCTGCGTGAAGGCCGGTGCGACCACGTCCAGGTGCGAGGCCGTCGTCGTCGCCGACCCGAACACCAACCCCCGCAGCAACGCCCTCGCCGGTGTCTGGACCGTGGGCGCTGTGGCCGTCGACGGCGCGGGCAACGTCACCCGCCTGGACGACGTCGGCACCGGCATGGCGCGCATCAAGCGCGAGACCCACCTGTCCGGGGCCGACGCCACCCCGGAGCGGGTGAAGAAGGGCAGGACCGTGACGGTCAGGGCCCGGATGACCGTCGCGAGCTGGCAACAGCACAAGGACGTGCCGCTCATCGGGCACCAGGTGCTGCTCCAGTTCCGCAAGGGCAGGAGCGGCGCCTTCGTCACGGTGCAGAAGGTCAAGACCGACCGGAACGGCTGGGTCAGGGGCGCGGTGAAGGCGACGGTGGACGGCGAGTACCGGTTCGCCTTCGCGGGCACGAGCCTCACCCAGGCCAGGAACGGTGCGGCCGACTTCGTCGACGTGAGGTGAGCCCGGACCGCCGGGGCGGGCGGCGTCACCAGACGGACAGGGGGACCGCGTGGATCTCGTCCGCCTTGTGGCCGGCGCGTTCGTGCACGCGCTGGACCGCCTCGGCGGAGGGGGCCTCGGAGAGGCAGTAGACGGTTCCGGTGGCCGGGTCGGCCCAGGCGCGTTCGAAGTGCACCTGCTCCTCGCCCTCGATCGCGAGGTCCGCCTTGTGGGCCGCGTCCAGCTCCTCGGCCGTGATGCCCTGCATGCCGTGGTGGATGTCCATGAACTGGGGCATGGTCCCGCACCTCCTCTGCCTGCCGATCACCTTCCATGCTGCGCCCGTGCGGGCGAGGCTGCGACCGACGGGGTGCGAGGAGGGGCGGGACGCGCGACGGCGTACGACGACCTTCGTCGTCGTACGTCGTCGTACGCCGTGGGCTTCGTCAGCCGCACTGGCAGGGGTTGCCCGACTGGCACCCGCACCCGCAGCCCGAGCCGCAGCCGCACGCGCCGATCAGCGTCAGGCTCCTGATGTCGGCGGGCTGCTCGGTGGGGCGTTCCTGCGCGGGGTCGGGCTGTGTGCTGGGGGATTCGGCCATGGCTCTGGGTCCCTCCTGGAGGCGGTGCCTGTGCCCATTGCATGCCCGCTCCACCGGGCGCATCAACGGCGCACGGTGGCTTCGGGCACGCCCCGGCCGATCCTCTTCGCGCCTGTTCGGATACGGAGGGTCAGGCGCCCTTGGGCCCGGATGCCTGGATGTCCGGCTGGATGTCGGGCTGGAGCTCGTCCGCGTGCTCACCCGTCACCAGGAACACCACGCGCTTGGCGACCGCCACCGCGTGGTCGGCGAACCGCTCGTAGTAACGGCCCAGCAGCGTCACGTCGACCGCGGTCTCGATGCCGTGCTTCCAGCGGTCGTCCATCAGGTGCTGGAACAGGGTGCGGTGCAGCAGGTCCATGGCGTCGTCGTCGGTCTCCAGCTGCATCGCCAGATCGACGTCCTTCGTGATGATCACCTCGGCCGCCTTCGCCATCAGACGCTGCGCGAGCTGACCCATCTCCAGGATCGTGGCGTGCAGGTCGTGCGGTATGGCGTGCTCCGGGAAGCGCAGGCGCGCGAGCTTCGCCACATGCTGGGCGAGGTCGCCGGAGCGCTCCAGGTCGGCGGACATCCGCAGTGACGTGACGACGATCCGCAGGTCGGTGGCGACCGGCTGCTGCCGGGCCAGCAGGGCTATCGCACGGGCCTCCAGGTCGTGCTGGAGCTCGTCGACCTTCTTGTCCGCCTCGATGACACTCTCGGCCAGCTTCAGGTCGGAGTCGAGGATGGCGGTCGTGGCGCGCCCGATCGCCGACCCGACCAGCCGGGCCATCTCCACCAGTCCGTCGCCGATCGAGTCCAGTTCCTCGTGGTACGCGTCCCGCATCAGGTTCCCTCTCGTACGTGTTCCATAGGGGTTTGGGGGGCCGGTCCTCCGGACATGTGAGTCCTCGAACGTCTGAGTCGTCGAACGTTCTAGCACCGGCGGTACGAACCCCACGCTCCCACGTTGCGGCTCGTACGCGTCGGTTTCCGTCACCCGAAATGAACCACTGCTAGCTCCAAGGTGAACTCTGGGCGACGAGTGTTCGAGGTCGCACTTCGATGGCTGTAGCCATCCTGGACGGCATGCCTAACCTGGGGGCATGGACGTGAACGCGGCGGTCGCCGCAGCGGCAGCGATCGCCGGGGTACTCACCGGTGCCATCGCCATGCTGGCGTTCCGCTGGAGCGAACGCGACCAGCAGCGACCCACCAGAACATCCCTGCACACCGATCTCGTGCTCCCGCCGGGGGTGGACACGGTCCTTTCCGTGCTCCGCTCCTCCGCCGTCGTACTCGACGAGGCGGACGCCGTGGTCAAGGCGAGCTCCGCCGCGTACGCCCTCGGGCTGGTGCGCGGGGGCAAGCTCGCCGTCGAACCCATGCTCCAGATGGCCCGGGACACCCGGCGGGACGGCGAGATACGCCAGGTCGAACTGGATCTGCCCAGGCGGGGGACCGGGCGGGGCGAG
Organism: Streptomyces sp. NPDC002265; assembly: GCF_040296125.1. Classification (NCBI taxonomy): domain Bacteria; kingdom Bacillati; phylum Actinomycetota; class Actinomycetes; order Kitasatosporales; family Streptomycetaceae; genus Streptomyces; species Streptomyces sp. NPDC002265. The sequence continues at coordinate 7,807 of NZ_JBEOWS010000360.1, forward strand.
GCTCTCGCCGTGTCCGCGCGTGTCGCCCCCCTCGGCTCCCGGCTCGTGCTGCTCCTCGTCGAGGACCTCACCGAGGCCCGGCGCATCGAGGCGGTACGGCGCGACTTCGTCGCGAACGTCAGCCATGAGCTCAAGACCCCGGTCGGCGCGCTCTCCCTGCTCTCCGAGGCCGTCATGGACGCCTCGGACGATCCGGAGGCGGTGGAGCGCTTCGCCGGGCGGATGCAGATCGAGGCCACTCGGCTGACGAACCTGGTCCAGGAGCTCATCGACCTCTCCCGGGTCCAGAACGACGACCCGCTGGAGGACGCCGAACCGGTCCGGGTGGGCGAACTGGTCGCCGAGGCCATCGACCGCTGCCGTCACCAGGCCGGCACCAAGCAGATCACCATGGCCGCGGGCGGTACCGCCGACCTGCGGATCTGGGGGAACAGGGGGCAGCTCGCCGCCGCGCTCGGCAATCTCGTCGAGAACGCCGTCAACTATTCGCCGGCCCGCACCCGGGTCGGCATCGCCGCCCGCCGGGTGAGCGTGCCCGGAGGGGACCTCATCGAGATCGCCGTGACCGACCAGGGCATCGGCATCTCGGACAAGGACAAGGAGCGCATCTTCGAGCGCTTCTACCGGGTCGACCCCGCCCGCTCCCGTGCCACGGGCGGTACGGGCCTCGGGCTGGCGATCGTCAAGCACGTGGCCGCCTCGCACGGCGGGGAGGTCACGGTGTGGAGCTCCGAGGGTCAGGGCTCCACGTTCACTCTGCGGCTGCCGGAGGCGGGTGCGGCCCGCGACCGCGCCCAGCAGCATCCCGACCCCGACCACGTGAACGACACCTACGACGATCATGTGAACGACGAATACGACGACTACGACGAGGACATCCCCGAGAACGTCATCGACAGCGTGGTCGAGAACGTCGTCGAGCCCGTCGTCGAGCCCGGCGGGGCCGCACATCCCGCTCGTCCCTCGCGGACCACATCCCCCGACTCAACCGCGTACGAAACGCTTTCCGCCCCGGAGGTCCTTCCGTGACCCGTGTGCTTGTCGTCGAGGACGAGGAGTCCTTCTCCGACGCCCTGTCGTACATGCTCCGCAAGGAGGGCTTCGAGGTCGCTGTCGCGACCACGGGCCCCGACGGGCTCGACGAGTTCGAGCGCAACGGCGCCGATCTCGTCCTGCTCGACCTGATGCTGCCGGGGCTGCCCGGCACCGAGGTGTGCCGTCAGCTGCGCGGCCGCTCGAACGTCCCGGTGATCATGGTCACCGCCAAGGACAGCGAGATCGACAAGGTGGTCGGTCTGGAAATAGGAGCCGACGACTACGTCACCAAGCCGTTCTCCTCGCGCGAGCTGGTCGCCCGTATCCGGGCGGTGCTGCGCCGCCGGGGCGAGCCCGAGGAGGTCACCCCGGCCGCGCTGGAGGCCGGACCGGTCCGGATGGACGTCGACCGGCACGTGGTCACCGTCTCCGGCTCGAAGGTCGACCTCCCGCTCAAGGAGTTCGACCTGCTGGAGATGCTGCTGCGCAATGCGGGCCGCGTCCTGACCCGTATGCAGCTGATCGACCGGGTCTGGGGCGCCGACTACGTCGGTGACACCAAGACCCTCGACGTCCACGTCAAGCGCCTGCGCGCGAAGATCGAGCCGGACCCCGGTGCGCCGAGGTACCTGGTGACGGTGCGCGGCCTCGGCTACAAGTTCGAGCCGTAGACAGCCGCCGGGAGCCGGGTGCGTGCCGGAGGGATCCGGCACTCCAGCAAGGGGTCTAGGGGGGCCCCCCGCAAGAGTGGGCCCGACCCCAGCACGGGGTTCTCCTGCACAGGCGGTATCGACC
>NZ_JBEOWS010000361.1:0-9616 GCF_040296125.1 Streptomyces sp. NPDC002265
CACTGCTACGGCTGGTCACCGCCGTGCTCTTCGAAATGCACGACGAGTGGATCGCCTTCCCCCGCCGCTACCTTCCCGAAGGCAGCATGGACCAGATCTACTCCGCCGAGCTCCCCGAAAGCGCCCCCGCACTACCCAACACCACCAACACAACCGCCGATTGATCGGCTACACCAAAACAAGGGACACGACCGCTGAGAGAGTCGGGGAGGCGGGGCGTGGTCATCGTCGGTTCTCCAGAAGCGGTGTTCGGGCAGGGGCGGCTTCACCCTTGGTGCGCGGGGTGGGGTAGGACAGTGACGAGGCGGCGGCGCTTGTGTCGCGCCGTGGCTGAGCACCGGCCAGCGGCAGAAGCGGCGGGTGGTTGGCCGTACTGTCGCCGGTGCGGGGGTTAGCCGCGCAAGTGCTGCCGGGCTGGAGAGGACGTTGTCACTTCCGGCGGGCTCATTCGATAGTGGCGAGCTGCAACTGCTGCGCCGGTCCGCGAGATTGAGGAACGGCTCGCGGCGGGCCGCGCGCATCGGGCGGGGCGGCCTATTGAATGGCGTCACGTAGGTAGGTAAGGGAGTCGAATGACCGTCGCTTCTGACGGCGGCTGGCTGTCATAGCCCCAAGACCTGTTAGCCGCGCAAGTCCGTCACGCGTAGCCTCGGCCCGTGACGGACACAGCCGGCGCTCGTGCAGGCTGGTTCGGGGCGGGCAGCACGATGCCGCAGGCGACTGCAAGCTCTGCAAGTCCCAGCGTCTGCACTCCCAGAGGCCGGGTTCTGTGCCTCTACACCGCCCCTCGCCTAGCTCCGCAAGTCCGGCTGTCGCCTGGGTTATGTCGTAATCCGGAGCGGATGTGACGCGCGGCCGCCGACCGGTCCGGCCCGCATGAGGCTCGGCTGTGGTGACGGGGTGTCGCTTGCTCAGAAAATCGAACAGGCGTTCAAATGGGGGGATGGACCGTGTTGACTTCCCCCACGACCTGGTGCTGCTGCAAGCCGCCTGGTACCGCACCTACGACGCCCTCGCCGTGCCCCGTCCGGCCCGTACGGCGGTGCTGCGCCGCCGCCTTTACGCCCTGTCGATTCGATTGCTCTGGCACCCGTACTGGTTGCGGCTGGCCATTGCGGTCCCGGCCGCGCGGGAAGAGCTGCGCCGCCAGGGCCGGGCGCTGGAGCGTGCCCGGTGAGGCGTCGGCCGGAGCACCTGACGGAACGGGAGGAAGAGATCCTCGGTCACATCCGCCGGGCGATCGTCGACCGTGGGGAGGCCCTGTCGGTGCGGGAGCTGGGTGCGGCGCTGGGACTGAGTAGTACGTCGACGGTGGTCTACCACCTGCAAAACCTGGAGCAGCGCGGCGCCCTGACCCGCGACGGCCTCGGCTGGCGCACCTGCCGCCTGACCCAGTAGCCGGCCCCGGCCAGACCACCGAAGCCCGACCAGTCGCGATGCGACAGCCCCGCCCCTGACCGGGCTGACAACCCCACCGACAGCCCCGCCCGCAACTGTCCCCACCCCCCTTCAGGTCGACCTACGAACCCGCAGGTCACCACGCCTTTCCGAGCATGGTGGGGGCCGGCCATCCCCCTCTGCGCACCCCCGCGCCCCATGAGCAGGAAGGAAGAAGGTGAAAGGGGACGGGCGGGGCGGGGTGAGCGCGCCGTCGGGGGATCGGGGCGCTCTGGTGTCTGTTCGCGCGTCGGCGGGGCGGCGCGCGGGCCGGGCCGACAAGCTGCCCGCCCACCCCCTGGCGGGTGATCTTGTGTGGGGGAGCGTGATCGGGCGGGTGGGCAGCGGGGTTGATCGCGTATGCACCTGACCCGACGTCTGCTCACCACGGCGGCCGCTGTCGCCGCCGTCCTTGCGACCGCCCTGTCCGCTGCTCCGCCGACCACCGCCGCTGCCGCCCGGTGCACGTTGACATGGCGGGCCGTTCAGAGGGTGGCGGTGCGTATGCCGGCGTGGAACGAGGGACCGGTCGCGACGACGCGATCGCCGATCGTGCGCTACCTGCGCCGGGGCGAGCGGGTGCGGTCGTGCCTCGTCGCCGTCGGCCGCAACTCCTGGTCGCAGTACCACGAGTGCGGCGGCGGGAGCCTTTGGCGGATCGTGCGCGGAGGCCAGGTGCCGTCCGGATGCCTGTACCGGGCATGAGCGGACAAGCAGATCCGGTGCACCACGGCCAGGCTCTCGCGCTCACCCTCGCCGTTCTGCTCCTGACCGACCGGCGTGCTGCTGACGTCCTGCTGGATCGGCCCGATTGCCACGTTCACGCCGTGGCCGTTCTGGTCGTCGCCGCCTACACCGCACCCGGCCTCGCACGCTGCCTGGCCGTGCGCCGCGCGGTCCGCCGGCTCCTGCGCGCCCTGCCCGGCGCCTGAGCATCTGGCGAGCGCCGATCCCTCTCCCCGGTCCCTCTGCCGACCTCTGCGGCAGTCATGTCCGACGTTTTGGGCACAGCGAGCCGCTTCGCCCCGGCGGCCTGCTGTGTCGTGTCGGCGAGGACTGATCGAGCGCCTCTTTTCGCAGGCCTGTGCTGTCGCAGGTGTCGCAGAGGTGGTCGCGTGGGGTCTGCGGGGAAAGTGGGGGAGGACCGCGGGGAGGCAGATGTGGCGCGTGATCGAATCGGGTTGGCCGATGTGCTGGCTGCGGCCGAGGATGCCGCGCCGGTGGCGTCTCTCGATGTCGTGGCCCGTAATCTGCGTGAGCGGTTCGGCGCCGAGTACGTGTCGTTCCTGTTCGTCGACATGGTCGGCCGTCGCGTGGTGCGGGTCACCGAGGAGATCGATACGCAGGCGGGGCGGAGCGCCGACCAGATTCCCCTCGTCGGCAGTGTCTACGACGAGGTCCTCAGGACACAGAAGCTGGTGCAGGCTCCGGACAGCGGCCGGGCACAGCGCATTCTGGCCCCGGTCACCAACCGCGGCGACGCCATCGGGATCCTGGAGCTGTACCTTCCCCGCGTCTCACCCGACATCCTCCGGCAGATCGAAGAAGTCGCTCGCACGCTGGCCTACATCCTGGTCACCAACCGCCGCTTCACCGACCTCTACCTCTGGGGCCAGCGCACCACCCCCATGACCCTGGCCGCCGAGATCCAACAGCAGCTGCTGCCCTCCGCCCCCTCCTGCGAGGCAGCCGAATTCGCCCTCGCCTGCGCCCTGGTCCCGGCCGACAGCGTCGCCGGGGACAGCTACGACTACACCCTCGACCACGACACCCTGCACCTGTCCGTCACCGACGCGATGGGCCACGACGTCAACGCCTCCCTCATGGCCACCGTCACGGTCAACGCCTCCCGCGGCGCCCGGCGCGCCGAAGCCGACCTCGCCGAACAGGCCCGCCAGATCCACCAGTCCCTCATCGACCACGGCCGCGGCTCCTTCGCCACCGGCCAGCTGCTGCGCATCGCCCTGGACGGCACCAGCGCCCAGCTCGTCAACGCCGGCCACGCCTGGCCTCTCGTGCTGCGCGACGGCACGGTCCGGGAAATCGAGCTGGACGTGGACCTGCCCTTCGGCGTCCTGGCACAGGGGCCGTACCGGGTGCAGGATCTCGACCTGCGCCCCGGTGACCGCCTCGTGCTCTACACCGACGGCATGCAGGAACGCCGGGCGGAAACCGTCGATCTGCCCGACGTCATCCGCAGCACCGCATCCGAGCACCCGCGCGAGGTCGTACGCATCCTGACCGCGGCGGTCACCGACGCCACCGACAACCACCTCCAGGACGACGCCACGGTCCTGTGCCTGGACTGGCACGGCCCCCACCGCACAGACCGCGACGCGGACGCCGGAGCCGGCGCCTGACCCAGTCGTGCGATTCGAACCACGGCACCCCCTGGGCGGCGCCCAGGCCGGTGATGGCCGCTGATGCCTATGCACGCCCGTCACCGCGCGGATGGCCCCGTAGACCAGGGGGCCATCCGCGCGCGGTCGTTCTAGGACCAGCGCATTCCCAACTGATCGAGCTCGGCACGGCGTTGCGGGCTGAGTTTGGCGGCCCTTCGCCGGGTTTTGTCCAGGAATGCCCCGAGTTTGATCTGCTCGCCTGCGACGTCCTCGATGGCCTTCCTCGGAACACAGGTGGCCTTCGCGGGCGTGGAACTGGCGGGCGGCGGTGAGGTTCGCGGCCCACCGGGAGTCCTGCGGCCGGGGCGCGCCGGCCGTCGGCTCGCCCTCCGCCGGGTGCTCGATGCCGACCGACTCCAGGAGCCATTGCTGGGCGGGCATGAGTTTGGCCCACCCGATGCGCTGTCCGGCGATCCACACGCCCAGGTCCTCGCCCTGCATGATCAGTTCCCCCGGCCCCGCCGGGAGAGCGCCGCTGGCCTTCACGTGCGCGAGGGTCAGCCGGTACGACCGCTGCCAGCTGATGTCCCATGCCGGGCACCACCCTGGGTCGAGGTCGGCGAGTGCTTCCGCCCGGGACTCCGGGAGTTCCCCGGTGTAGGGGACGGTTTCCCCGTTCTCTCGCCGTTGGGCGTTCTCGGCCGCTTTGCGGGCGGCTGCGCGGGCGTTCTTCATGAAGGTCCCGATGGGGGAGCCGTCGAAGACGGCTGTGGTGGGTGGGAGGAGGTGGGAGTGTGTTTCGGTGTAGGCGCGGGCGGCGAGGCCGGCTTCCCATGCGGACGCCTGTACCGACCACACCATCCCGAGCGTCTCCAGCTGCTGAACGCGGGCGGCTTCCGGGGTCCCGGCCTTGTAGTGCCGAAGCTGCCGCGAAGCGACAGGTAACTCAGCGTGTTGTTAGGGCTTTGCTTCTGTACGAGGTTCAGGAACCTCGCTGCCAGTGAGGGCGGCGAAGTCGGCGCGGGCCTGTTCGACGGCTTCCGGGTACACCGCCCGTTTCTCGTGCTCGGCGAGTGCCCGGTAGGCGCTGGCGGCGGAGGGGTTTTGCCCCTTGCGCTCGCCGGTGGGGATGAACAGATCGGGCTGGATCTGCTCGACGGACTCGCCGCCCGCGCGGCGCCGCAGCACGGTATGCAGCATGTCCTCGGTGACGCTCGTCGTGTCCACCAGGTCACCCTGGCCTCCGCATCGTCATGCCCGGTTGTCTGCGCGGTGCTTGTGCCCGGCCTGTGGTCCGCCAACCCTGTGCCGTCGCTGTTCGAGTTCGAATACCTCATTGCCGAACGCGCGAAAATCTATGGTTGCTGGAGTAGACATTGGGCGGTGGCCTGGTTATGGTTTCTCTCGTAACCCAGGAAGTTGGCAGGGTCTGGCAGAGACGAACTGCCGGGCAGCAGTACCCGCAGTTGCAGTTTGCAGGACGGTGCGGTGGCGGAGTTTCGAAGCCAGGGTTGTTGCAGGACGGCGGCGGGACTGGCGGCCGGACCGGGTGGCCCGCAGTGATCAGGGGCCGCCGTTAGTAGTACCGCAGTTGACGCATTGCCCGTAAGTGCAGGACGCAGTACCCAGCAGTGAAGTCAGTGAGCAGTACCTCGGTGAAGGCGTCGGCTGCGGACGCGCGCACCGGGAAATTCGGCAGTGGGGTTCTAAGCCAGAGCAGACGCAGGACGGGCGACGGGGCTGGCTGCCGAAAGGTGGCGCTACCACAGGCCGCTGAGCAGTTCGCAGTACCAGCAGTACGCAGTTGATCATCGAGGAAAGAACGGAGGAGCCAGGCGCCATCAGGATCGCCCGGGCCGAAGTCTTGAGCCCGGGTACCGCAGGACATCGATAGTGAGGTGGTCTCCGGTCAAGCAACCGCGATCCCCGCACCCCCGACAGCGTTCCCGTCGGGTCAGCGGAAACAGAACGCCGGCGCATTACCAGGGTCGGCAGATGGTGTAGCAGTTCCTTCGGGGCCCTGGTGTCGTACGACACCAGGGCCCCTCAAGCGTGTTCCACAGAGAGGTGCAATGACAGCAGACGACACCTTCGGCCGTCTCGACGACGACGACTACCCCGCCTACACCATGGGCCGGGCCGCCGAGATGCTCGGCACCACCCAGGGGTTCCTCCGCGCCATCGGCGAGGCCCGCCTGATCACCCCGCTTCGCTCCGCGGGCGGGCACCGCCGCTACTCCCGCTACCAACTGCGCATCGCCGCCCGGGCCCGGGAGCTCGTCGACCATGGGACCCCGATCGAGGCTGCCTGCCGCATCGTCATCCTCGAAGACCAGCTCGAAGAAGCCCAGCGCCTCAACGCCGAGTACCGCCGCGCCGCCGAGTCATCCGCTCCGCCGGCCTCGGCCTGAGATAGCGAAGACCTGCGCTACCCAAGCGCCTTCGCAGCTGGTGCCCGCGCATACTGCCCGGGACGCTTGGGCGTCCCGGGCGACGTCGTCTTCACCGTGGCTCCGGCCCCGCCCGGACCCCGGCTGTCACGCCGAGGCTGCGGGCGGCCTCCTGCTGCGGGGTGCGCGGGCCGTGCACCGTCGTCTAGCCCTTGCCTGGCGCCTGAAAGGGCACGGACCGTTTACGCGGCCGGGGTGAGTTCGGCGCGGCCGAACAGCAGCGCGTAGCCGGCGGGGAGCTGGTGCAGGATGCGAGTGATGAGGTCGGGGCCGGCGTGGGTGGTGACGGCGGCGAAGACGGATCCGGTGTCCCAGCGGGTGGTGGCCAGGGAGGCGCCGGTGCGTGTGGCGAGGTCCTTGACGAAGTCCCAGCCTCCCAGCGGCTGGGGGTCGGGGATCTGCGAGGTCAGGACGCGGGCGGCCTCCAGGGGCAGGCAGGCGGCCAGGTCGACGCGTTCGTCGCCGGTCAGCTGGCGTCCCAGCCCTGCCAGGACCAGGCAGACGGCTTCGTCTGCTCGCTCGCGGTTGGGGTAGACGCCTTCGTAGCGGACCTTCTCCAGCATCTGCTCATACGCCGTCGAGTACGGCTGGTGCTGATGCGGTACGCGCACGTCGGTGATCACTGCGGTGGATGCCTTTCGTCAAGCCAGGGTCGGGTGGGTGCCGGTGTGCGGCACCGGTGGTCAGGTGGGTTGGGGGCGGCCGAAGAGGAGGTCGTAGCCGGCGGGGAGCTGGAGCAGGATCTGCCCCAGTAGGTCGTCGCCGGCGGTGTCGGCGACGGTGGACAGCACGGCGCTGACGTCCCAGGTCGCGGTCTGCTCGCTGGCGCCCTCGATCCAGGCCGCGGTCGCCCGGACGAACCGCTCCGGGGGCAGCGGTTCCGCGCTCTGGAGCGGGTTGAGCAGGATCAGGGCGAAGTCCTCCGGTAGGCGTGCCGCGAGCTGGGCGCGGACTTCGCCGACCAGGTGCGCGCCGAGCAGGGCGAGCACCACGCGGGCCGCGCGCTCGGCTTCCTCCGTAGTGCCGTATTCGCCGCGTTCCTTGACGTGGTCGAGGAACGCTTCGCGTCGCAGAGTCATCTCGGCCGCCACCCCTTATCTTCTTCGGACTGCCCATGGGGGTGCGGAGGGCGGGATGGAGGGGGAGATCAGGTGCCCGTCCTCCGCACCCGTCCGGCTGGTGTCAGCCGGAGATCTCCTTGTGGCCGGTCCCGGCGCCGATGGAGATCTTGCGGGGCTTGGCGCGCTCGGCGATCGGGATGCGCAGGGTGAGCACGCCCGCGTCGTAGTCGGCCTTGATGTGCTCGGTGTCGAGGGTGTCGGCGAGCACGATCTGGCGGGAGAAGACGCCCAGCGGCCGCTCGGACAGTTCCATCTGCACGTCGTCGGCCTTCGTCACCGGCCGGCGCTCGGCCTTGACGGTGAGCATGTTCCGTTCGACGTCGATGTCGATCGCGTCCGCGGTGACGCCGGGAAGGTCGAAGGCCACCACGTACTGGTCGCCCTCGCGGTAGGCGTCCATCGGCATCGCCGACGGCTTCGACCAGGTCCCCGGGCCGAGCAGCTGCTGCGTCAGCCGGTCCAGCTCACGGAAGGGGTCGGTGCGCATCAACATGTGGAAACACCTCCAGCGGTTCAGGCAGTTGCTGCCAATGCGCTTCACTGACACCGTTGTAACATGTCATCTAATGGATGACAAACATGATGTCGTCACCTCGATGACAAACCCAGAGAGGTGCCCGTGACTGCAGCCGACCAGCCGTCCACGACCGGTACCGACGCCCACAGCCCGGCGTCGTTCCTCGCTGCCGCGGCGGCCCTCAACGCCATAGACGACGCCCTGCGCGAAGCCCAGCAGGAGGCCCCGAATGCTTCCGACGCCGGGCCGGGCCCGGAGCAGGCCCTGGCCTCACTGATGCTGTTGCGGCAGGTCCGCGAGCAGCTCGCCGGATGGGAGACCGGCCTGATCGAAACCGCCCGCGACGCGGGCGCCAGCTGGGCCGACCTCGCCCCGCCCCTCGGCGTCGCCAGCCGCCAGGCCGCCGAGCGCCGCTACCTGCGCGGTCGCCCCGGCCCCGCAGGGACCACCGGCGAACAGCGCGTGACGGCCACCCGCCAGGCCCGGGCCGCCGAACGCACCACCGCCACCTGGGCCCGCCGCAACGCCGCCGACCTGCGGCGTCTTGCCGGACAGATCGCCGCACTCACGGACCTGGCCGCCGCGGCCCGCCGGCCGCTCAGCGAACTCCACGCAGCCCTCGCCCACGACGACCCCGCCGACCTCATCGCCCCGCTGACCGCCACCCGCCCCCACCTGGCCGCCGCACACCCCGACCTTGCCGCCCGGCTCGACACCTTCACAGCCCCGTAGTACGAGTCAACGCCAGCCGCCCGCCGGCGACGCCGGGCCTGTGGTCGATCAACGCCTACGAAAATCTTGGAAGAGCCTAATTCGGGACACTCCCGGTCTCGGGGCGTTTGACGGTCTTGCCGACGTCGTAGCGGGGTGCCCGGTGTTTGTTCTTGGCGCCGGGTGGCCGTCCGGGGCCTGCGCCTCTGGGTTTGGGAACACGGGTCGGGCAGGCGAGGTGGGCGCGGATGTTCCTGAACGCCCGTCGGACCCGGGCCGGGGTGAGCCGGTAGAGGGTGGCGGGTTTCTCCCAGGGCCGGCGGAGGTCTTCGGCGAGTGGCCGGGCGAGCCGGAGCTGGGTGTGGGCGACGATCAGGAGCCAGGTCCAGCGGTCCGCAGCCTCGGGAGTACGGAGTTTCGGGGTGGTCCAGCCGAGGGTCTGTTTCGCGAAGCGGAAGGTGTGCTCCAGGTCGAAGCGGTGGAGAAATGCCTGCCAGAAGCGGTCCACGTCGTCCGGGGTCGCACCGGTCTTGGAGGACCATAACCACACCGGCGGGGCGTCCCGGTCCTTCGACAGGTGCTCGACCTTCAGCCGAATCAACGTGCCCTCGACCAAGGGCAGTTCGCCGTCGTGGTCGAGCCATGAGGAGCGGTGGGTGAGCCGGGGGGCGGACCCGGTCCCACGCCTGGGTTTCGGCCTTGCCGTAGTTGAGGGTGTCCGTGACCGTGGTGATCGCGGGCTCGGGCCAGGTCTCCGGCTTGGCGAAGCCCTGGCAACTGCTCGCACGTCGGCAGCCCGCGCGGGCCGGGCCGCCCGGGGCCAGCGGCCCCGCCCGGGGCCTGCGGCCCCTGCGCGGCTCGGACGCGGCCGACGTCGAGGACACCGAGGACTGACCGGGCGGGGCCGTGGTCAGTAGGTGCGGCGGCGCCACGGCTGGTGTAGGGGCCGCCGCACGTGCTGCGCGAGGCGTGCTGTCGTCGCAGGCCGGTGGCGAGGAAGGGCAGGTGTCGCGGTCTCTCCCCAAGGCCGCACAAGAA
>NZ_JBEOWS010000362.1:0-9608 GCF_040296125.1 Streptomyces sp. NPDC002265
GCGGGGCCCCCCCACCCCCCCCAACACCAACGGGCTAACCCCTTGTATCCCCCCGGGGGGGGGGGGGGGGGGGGGGCCCCCGGGCCCCCCCCCCCCCGCCGGGGCCCCCCACCAGTCCCAGCCAGGGCCAGACGGTCCAGATCAGGCGACGTTGGTGGTACAGGCGCCGCAGGTGCTGCCGCAGCCGTCGTCGGTCAGGTTCGTCAGCCCAGCGGCGTCGGCGACCTCCAGCAGGCTGACGTTCAGGTCGAACCCGTCCGACGAGGGCACGACCGGCTCCTGGACCTGGGTGGTGCTCTGGGCGGCATTGCGTGTCATGACAACTCCTATTGGTTCAGTTGGTGTTGCGGACGTGATGGTGCTGCCAGAGACCTGGCGGGCGATGCTGTAGCCAGTGGTCCTTCCGGATCGTTCAGGTTCTGGCCAACCCGGCGCGACGTGCGCTCCGGGAAGCTGTGGGCTTGGAACCCGTCCGACGGTCCGCTCGATACGCGGGACCGCCGGGCGGCCGGCTAGATGACGGACACAAGATCGTCCAAAGTGACGCCCTCGCAGTTACGCAGTTCGCGTATGGGCTGGCTCGCCAGGACCCAGCCCATCCGGGGATGCCCCTACACAACCGCCGGTTCGTCCTCCTCGGCAGGAAGTGGCGCAGGGTTCCTTGCGGTGAGGCGATACCGGGAGCCGATGACGCCTGTTCAACAACACTCCCAATGCCTATGCGGGCGGTGGAGTGCATCGGAAGCTGCTCCCTGCGAGTCGAGTGGACCAGCACACCGAAATGGGGATGCACGCAGACGCGCCGGCGGTGGGCTGCGCTACTTCGCAGGCAAGTCGTGGTGGTTGATGAGGGTGTAGGCGCGTAGGCGGCGGACGAGTTGTGAGGCGAGGTACCAGCGCAGGCCCGGGTGCCCGTACGGCAGCGCTTCCCGGCCGTCGGCAGGTAAGGCGCGCAGGCCGCAATCGGCGTACTGGTAGGGCGTGCCGATCACTCCGTAGAGCGGGGCGCTCTGGACGAGGAACACGGTGGGGCGGCCTTGGAGGTGAGGGCACTGTTCGGCTGCGGTTCGGGCGTGCCGGACGCACACCGGAGGCTGGGCGGTGCGGACCACGGCGTCGGCGGGCTGCACCTCGTGCGGTCCGGCGAGGAAGAGGTAGCCGTGGTCGGTGCGGGCGGGCTGGGCGCAGACCTGGCAGCGCAGCTGCTCCATGCATTCGCGCTGCCGGGAGGGGTGGACCATGCGCCAGCGCGGCCGTCCGGTGGGGAGGTTGTCGGGGCCGATGTTCTGGGAGCAGCGTCCCCACAGCACGCCGCGCAGGTCCCGGTCCCCGCTCTGCTCGTTGCGGTAAGCGAGTTGCAGGCGGCCGTCGGGGCCTTGGACGCCGTGCAGTGAGGCGAGGAGGTCGGGGTGTTCGCCTTCACGGCCGGTGATGTAGGGCACGAGCCGGGTGGTGCTCGGGTCGGTGGGACGGGTGGGCATGCGAACGATTCCCTTTCAGTGGATGACGGAGCTGGAGCAGAAGCCGACCGGGCCGGGGCCGGGAACGGCATCACGCCGCGGATGTTGCGCCCGGCGTCGGTGTGGATGCGCCTGGTGCGGTCGCGGACCGATGGGGGTTGGGGCCCGCCCCGAGGCTCGACCTGTCCAGGGTTGGGGCTCGGGGCGGGTGCTGAAGCCCCGTCCCGCCGGGGTCTTTCCGGTCGTCCGGCGGGACGGGAGATACGGGGAGTGGTTGCGACCCTGACCCTGCGGTCGCCGTGGGGCCCCGGCAAGGTCCGGAGCAGGGGGAGAACGTGGTGGCGGGTTCAGTGACGGCGGCGGACGGTGTTCACACAGCGGGCGTGGATGTGGCCGGCGCGTGCTGCGCCGCCGCTGGGGCTGACGTGGTCGTAGGGGATGGTCTGGTCGTGGTGGAGGGGCTGGTCGCAGGCCAGGCACATCGCGACCTCGGCCAGGGCGTCGTGGTGGTCGCACAGCGCGGCCAGGGCCCGGGCGAGACGGCGCGCATGGACGAGCAGGCTGTGCCGCCCAGGTCCGGGCTCGGCACGGAGCCGATTACGGGCCTTGGCGGTGCAGGCGAGGGCCACGTAGCGGGGTACGTCCTCGGCCGGCCGCAGGGCGGCCGCCTGTTCGACCTGCGTGATGAGCAGGCGGGTCTGCGTGCGGAGGAAGTCGGTGAGCGCTGAGAGTTCGCCGTCGGTGAGGGGGAGGGTTTGGTGGTGGGGGAGGAGCAGGCCGATGTTCCGGCGGATCGCGAGGAGGTCTGCGTGGTGGGCGGCGGTTTTGACGTTCACTGGTCTGCTCCGGTCCTGGCTGCTGCCGGGGATGGATGCGGCGGGGGTGGGCAGTGCGTGGCTGGGGATGCCGACGGGCAGCTGCAGTTCGGCCCAGGTGGCCTTGGTGTGGCCGCGGTGGTTGCATCCCCATCGCGCGCTGAGGGCTTCGACGAGCACAAGGCCGCGGCCTCGTTCACTGGTGTCGTCCGCAGGGGACAGCGTCGGCACGTCGACGTCGACGTCGGCGTCGACGTCGACGCCGACGCCGGTGACGGTGAGGCGGGTGCGGTGCGTGAGCGGGCGCTGGACGGTGACTGCTGCGGTGGGACAGGGCGTGTGGTCGATTGTGTTCGTCAGCAGCTCCGACACGATCAGCTGTGCGTCGGCGGTGAGCTGATGCATGTTCCAGGTCTCCAGGGCGCGGGAGACGAAGCGTCTGGCCCGCTGCACCGCCGCGGGCTCGCACGGCAGGAGCACGGTGTATCCGGGTACGTCGGGCAGGTGGGGACCTGCGGCGGTCGTGATCACGGGTTTGTCCCTCCGGCGCGGTGTGCCCGGTCCTGACGGGGGAGGCAGGACCGGGCGCCCTCCACGTCGCCGGGATGGTGCGGGCCGACGCCCGGGTGGTGGTGCGGGCGTCTGTCCGGCGACTGACCACGACGGTAGGACTGCTGTCGTCCAACTCCCAAGAAGCTTGCGCGAGTTTGCAGCAAGCCGATTGACGGGCTTTTACTCCAGGCTGACGATCGATATGTCGCGCAAATTCGAGCAAGGACAAGGACAGGGGACAGACCGTGAAGTTACGATTCCTTGGCACCAACTCCACTGGCGGCGACTGCCCGACGTTGTACGCCACCGACCGGGACAGCTACATCGTCCAGGGCTGGCGGATCTTCGCGAACGACCTGCTGATGCAGCTCGACGTGGGCGAGGGCGAGAGCGCGGTGGAGGTGCCCACCGAGTTGTTCGAGCACGTGAGGCAGGACGGTGTTGCGGCAGGGGGCATTCGGCGTTTCGAGGCTCCGATCATGATCGTCACTGCGCAGGGCACCTGTGTTGTGCAGGGCAAGGCGGTGACCGACGCCGAGGCCCTGTCCCAGATGTCGATCCCGGACTACGAGAGCTGCGTCGAGGTACCGAAGAAAGCGATCACCGCCCTACTGGAGGAAACGCGTGGAGCTGATCTCCAGCGCTGAACGCAACCGGCTCTTCGACCGCTTCCAGTGTGATGCCTTCCATCTGGAGCTGCGGGACGACTACTCCGTGCCTGGCGAGGCGGGACCGTTTCAGAGCTGGCTCGACGGTGGGGACGTCGACTACACCTACCTCACGCCCTGGACCCAGCTCATGCAGCAGGCCACCCGGCGCGGCATGACGGTGCGCAGGGTCCGGGTCGTGACCGAACCCCTGACCCCCTACATCCAGTGGGAACACGCCACGACGGCCATGAACGAGGATGCCGGCGAGGCTGTCCGCTGGCTGCCCCGGCATCTCCTGCCGACGGGCGTCGCCTTCCCCTTCGACGGGCGGGACTGGTGGCTGTACGACGACCGGCTCCTGGCAGTGGGGTATTTCGACGCAGACGGCCGCGTCCTCGGATCGCAGATCATCGAAGATCCGGACGCCGTCGCCCGGTGCGTACACCTGCGAGACCTGCTGTGGGCCAACGCCATCCCCCACAGCGAGTACAAGCGCTGAACCATCCATGACCACACAGGTAGACGAGGCACTCCAAGCGCTCGGCGCCCGGCTGCGCGGCTTCCGCAAGGACGCCGGATTTACCAGCGGCCGGGCCTTCGCGCACGCCACCGCATGGCACGAGTCCAAGGTCTCCCGCATCGAGCACGGAAAGCAGCGCCCCAGCGAGGACGACATCCGTATCTGGTGCGAGAGGACCGGCCAGCACGACCAGCTGGGCGACCTGATCGCGATCGTCCGTCACGTCGACGAGCTGTGGCTCGAGTGGCGCCGCCAGCTCCAAGCCGGAGCCGAGAGACGACAGCACAAAGCCATCCCCGTCTACGCCAGAACCAAGGTGTTCCGCATCTGGCACCCCACCGTCGTGTGGGGAACGCTGCAGACCACGGAGTACGCCGCCAAAGTCTTTCAACAGGTCGTCAACTACTACGAGATCCCCGACGACACCGAAGCGGCCGTCGCCAAGCGTCTCCAGCGCCAGCAATACCTCTACCAAGGCGAGCGGATCTTCAACGTCCTCCTCGGCGAACAGGCCCTCTACACCAACTTCGGCGGCCCCGACGTGATGAAAGGACAGCTCGACCGCCTCCTGGCGGTAATGCGCCTGCCCCGGCTCAGCCTCGGCATCGTCCCCCGCTCCGCCCCGGCCGCGATCTGGCCCGGCAACTCGTTCTCGATGTTCGACGACAAGCTCGTCCTCGTCGAGACCTACTCCGCGGAACTGTCCGTCTCCCAGCCCAGGGAGATCGAGCTGTACGCCAAAGCCTTCGCCCTTCTCCAGCAGTCAGCGGTGTACGGCACCACCGTCCGGGACATCATCCTCACCGCCATCCAGCACTTCGACCGGATACCGAACGACTAGGAGCCAACCCCTTGCCCGAGAAACCCAACTGGCACACCAGCACCTACACCACCCAGGACTCCTGTGTAGAGGTCGCCGACAACGACCCGGACGTCGTCATGGTGCGGGACACCAAAGACCGACGGAACGGTGTCATCTGCTCTCCGCCACCGGTATGGACAACCTTCGTAAGCTACATCAAACAGCAGTAGAGCACCCGATACTGCAGGGTTCCTCCGACGACGCCAACCGCGAACGGGCAGTTCCTGCGCGACAACGCCATGAAAGAAACAGGACAGGGGTGCGGGGGACCAAGCAGGGCGCGGCGCTGTGACACGCCAGCGGCGGCCTGCACGCTGCGCCCAGAACGGTCCCTCCGTCGCTGCCTGCGTGTGCGGGGGAGTGGTGGGTTGGGAAGCCGCGCGGCTGCCCCAGCGCCGCCTGGCCGAGGACGACCAGCACCTCCTGCAGCGCCAACCAACGCGCCGGGTCCGCTATTGCGGCCGTACCGCTCAGCACGGTCGGCCACGCCACCTCAAGGCGCCGACCCCCGCCGCTGCAAACCGAGGACGATCTCGGCGCCGTCCTGACGTGGTGTACGAGCGGGGCATGCAAGCGTTCATTCAGACACGCTCTATGAGCGGGCCAGCATCCCCGTTCTCAGGTGCGCAGCCGAGTGCGCACCAGGGGAGGGGGTGCGCACTCGGTGCGCAATTCGGCTGCGCAATGCCTGGCTTGCATGGTCGGGTCTGTGGTCGGGGTGTGCGCAGTCGTGGTCGGGCTCATGGTCGGGGCGTTGCGCAGCTCTCTTTGCGCAGGCGGCGCAGCCCAGCCTGCGCCGCAACGACGGCTGCGCACCCGCAACCTCCCTCCTGCAGCAGCGGTCTGCGCAGCGGCTGCGCAACGTTGTGTCCTGCAGGGTCGGGTTCGTGGTTGGGGAGTGTGCAATCGTGGCCGGGGTTCGTAGCCGGTGTGGTCGGACTTGTGGTCGGGGCTGTGGCTGGGCACTGCGCAGGGCTGCGTGGCCCGAGGTCACGGGTGCACGGAGTGCATCCAGCCGACTCTTTGGTCGGGGTTGCGCAGCGGCCTCCAGACAGGCGCTGACGGCCCGTCCCGCAACAGATCGGCCAATGGCGCCGCCAGGGCCGGAACCTCCCGCAGGAACGCCGCGGCAGACAGTTCCCCGGCGGCCGCGTGCAGGGCGCTGATGCGGGTCTCGATGCCGAGGGGTCCGGTGTTGTCCAGGACGAACAGCAACCGCGGGAAGAGCGGGTAGCTGCGCCGCCACGCTTCTTGCCGTTCCTGAAGGAATCCCGATCGTCGGCCGGCCAGCTGGGGCACGTGGGCGTGCAGGCCGCGGGATCTGCCGATGGCGTGGTCGTCCGGCTCGCCGGCCGGGGCCCCTTCTTACGGGCTCCGGCCGCGTGCTGGTGGATCCGCACGATCGTGGAGTCCACGGAGACGACCCAGTTCAGGTCATCATCAGCATCGGCCCGGGCAACCAGCGCAGTGAACACCCTGTCCCAGGTGCTGTCGACGGACCACATCCGTAGCCGGTTGCAGACACCTCGTCAGTTGCCGTACTTCTCCGGCAGGCGCACCCACTGTGATCCGGTCTGGAACTTCCATGTAATCGCGTCGATTACCTCTCGGTGGTCCCGCCACCGGCCACCCCGCTTTGGCATCCAATCTGGGAGCAGGGATTCGATCCGCGCCCACTGCGCGTCAGCCAACGGCACACCTTGACTAACGATCCGGCGATCTGGAGGGAGCAGCTACGCGCTGTCGGCGCCATCGGGCCTGCTGGCAGCGGACCACCAGGTGATCACTCGAGTGGCCATCGCTTCGGGTTGCAGGCCGAGAGGATCGAGTCCGAAGTGATACTGCAGCTCGTGTCGCAGAAACTCACCGATCTCCGTCTGGTTGGCACCGCTGCGGAGTCGCTGAAGCAAGGGGGCGAGCATGCAGTCGTACTCGTCCTGCACATCCTCGGCGACGCCGATCGGATCCCACTCATTGAGCAGATGCCGCAGGTCGTTCTCAGTGGATGGGGTCCATGACTGCATCACCCCAGGGTGCCACCCGGAAGCTCCTGCCGATCACTCGCCCCCATCTTGATCCAAACGAAACTCCCTAGTGTCCTGCGCCGGAGATCCGTCGTTAGTTTGTGTATGACTGCTTCTGCGGATGTGCCGGTGCCTCGTCGTGGCCCGAAGTTGGAACCGTTGTTGTTGTCGCCCGATGAACGCGTGGTGTTGGAGCGTTGGGCCCGCAGGGCGTCATCTGCGCAGGCAGTGGCCTTGCGGGCCCGCATCGTGTTGGCATGCGACGGTGCTGATGTGCCGCCGATTGTTGTGGTGGCACGGGAGTTGCGGATCGCGGCGGACACGGTCCGCAAGTGGCGTCGTCGGTTCCTGGCTGCCCGCCTGGACGGGCTGGTGGACGAGCCCCGGCCGGGCCGGCCGCCCACCATCAGCGTGGACCAGGTGGAGGCAGTCGTGGTCAGCACGCTGGAGGAGATCCCGAAGAATGCCACGCACTGGTCTCGTGCATCCATGGCCGACCGCAGTGGCCTGTCGAAGTCGACCGTGGGACGGATCTGGCGGCGGTTCCAGCTCAAGCCGCACCTGAGCGACACGTTCAAGCTGTCGACGGACCCGTTGTTCGTGGAGAAGGTCTACGACGTGGTGGGCCTGTATTTCAACCCGCCCGAAGGTGCGGTGGTCCTGTCGGTGGACGAGAAGTCCCAGATCCAGGCGCTGGACCGCTCACAGCCCGTGCTGCCGATAATGCCGGGCATGCCCGAGCGCCGCACACATGACTATGTCCGTAACGGTCTGACCACCTTGTTCGCGGCCTTCGACGTCGCCACCGGCGAAGTCATCACCTCACTGCACCGTCGGCACCGGGCCGCGGAGTTCAAGAAGTTCCTCATCAAGATCGACAACGAGGTCCCCGCGCACCTTCAGGTCCACTTGATCTGCGACAACTACGGCACCCACAAGACCCCGGCCATCAAGACATGGCTGGCCAAACACCCACGGTTCCACCTGCACTTCACACCCACCGGCTCCTCCTGGATCAACCAGGTGGAGCGATGGTTCGGCTTCCTCGCGGACCAGAAGATCCGCCGCGGCGCCCACAAGAGTGTGCGTTCCCTGGAAGCCGACATCCGCGCCTGGGTCAAGCAGTGGAATGAGAATCCGACCCCGTTCACCTGGACCAAGACAGCCGAAGAGATCCTCGACTCACTCGCCCGCTTCTGCCAACGAATCTCCGGCGCAGGACACTAGCTGGACGCTGAACGATCGGTGCCGTCCATGCGTCGGAGGAGGGACACGACGGTCGCAGAACTGGGGTGGAGATGCGCAAGGGGTTCGCGGTGACGGTGGTGCTGCTCGGCTTGACGGCCGTTGGGTGCGACGGCGGGATGCGGGACGGCCTCGTCGTCACCGGCACGCCTCCGGCCACGCCGTACGCCGGGCGGCTGGACGTGCCGTTCAAGGAGAGCGCCGATGGCGGCGCGGCAGAATTCGAGGAGAGTTCGGGTGCGGCCGGACGTGCACTGGAGTGCGACGGTGAGATCTACTCGGGCAGCGGGGGTGACGGGTGGGGCAAGAGCGACGGCGGCTCGACACCGGAGGAAGGTCTGAACGCGTACTTCGACATGGACCAGTCCGAACTACCCGACCGCGGCTACCGGGTGGAGCGCAAGGGCGAGGGGCGGGTCCTGTTCTCCTACGACGTCGGAGGCCAGACCAAGGTCGCCGTCGTCGTCGCCAAGGACCAGCCGAACCGGCCCGGTTGGGGCCCGGAGACCAGCGCCTCCTGCGACCCGTCCGAACTTCCGGCGAGCTTCACCGACACCAAGTTCGAAATCTGGACCGACCGGGACGGCCGGCGCGTGCCCACGACGACGGTGGGCAGCTATGCGGGGCCGGAGCACTGCGACTGGGAGAGCGTGCATTTTCTCGCGCTGGACGAGGGCGAGGACGCCAGGCAGTACGCCCGCGATCCGGACGGGGCGCTGGGGGATGGTGAACTGCTGACCTCCGCTTACGACGGAGACGTCCGTATGCCCGCCGACGCGCGCGACACCGGATACCGCTTCGGCGACTGGGCGCTGTGGCTGACGGACGACAAGGCCACGGCGTATGTACGCACGTCCGGTCCGTCCGGCGCGGTGGAAGCGTGGCCCGCCGCGAAGGAGCGGGTGGCCTGCAAGTGAGGGGCGAGCGGCTGCTGTACACCGACACTGCTTGAGGATCCCGGTGACATGACCGCGGGATCGCCAGGTGCGCCGCCGCTTCACCACGCGCCGTTCGTCCGTGCGCAGAAGCCCGAGGCTTGCCCATATCCAGGTCGGGCAAGCTACCGCCCTCCCTACCATTCTCCTACCGGCACGTGCGATGCGCTGCGCATTATTTGTGCAGGTCAAACCCCTTGTCTGTCCCCGACCACGCCTGCCCTACAACATCTGGCGGATCGACAACCGGCTTCGCCTGGCCGCCACGCCTCCCGAGTTGCGGCACCCGGTGAGCGAGTACTTCCGGCGCAACTTCTCGATCACCACGAGCGGGCATTTCTGCACGCCGAGCCTGCTGGCCGCCATCGCCCTCCTCGGCGACGACCGGGTCATGTCCAGGCTGCGGCCCCACTGAGGGCGGTCAGGGTTGCGGCGGTGAGGCCGCTGAGAGGATGGCGTCCCGCTTGATGGTGTAGCCGATCAAGGCTGGGGCGTGCGCCCGGGGCGTGTGTCGATAGGGATTCCGCTCCCTGCCCAGCAGGCGG
>NZ_JBEOWS010000363.1:0-9578 GCF_040296125.1 Streptomyces sp. NPDC002265
GCCCGTCGAGGGCAGCACCCCGGCCCTCCGCTGCTGCCGTTGCTGCGGGCCCGACTGGAAATGCCGGCGTAGGGCCAGGCGGCTCGGGCGACGGCGCCCTCGGCCGGGCGTCTCTGTGGGTCAGGTCTCCTTCGCGGGTTCTGGGTGAGTGCATCCGGTCAGCCGGGCCGCGGTCAGGGTGAGGTGCTGGGCCAGTACCTCGGCCGCGGTGTCGGCGTCGCGGGCGAGCGCGGCTTCCTCCAGCCGGCGGTGCTCGCCGACGTGGTCGCGGCCGGGATGGCGCCGTGCCGCCCAGCGGCGGGCCAGCTCGCTCGCGGTCCACGTCCGGTCGAAGGTCTCCAGCAGAACGGGGTTGCCGCAGCCCTCCAGCAGGGTGCGGTGGAAGACCCGGTGGGCCTCGGACCAGGCGCTGCTGTAGTACTCCCCCTCGTCCGGCGCATAGGCCGGAGTGCGGGCCAGGCGGTGGTGGGCGGCTCGTACCCGGGCCTCCCAGTCGACGTCGCCGCGCTCGATGGACATGCGCAGCACGACCGGTTCGATGGTCCGGCGGGCTTCGGCGATGTCCTGCCAGCGGCGGTCGGAGACGGCCGGGACGGCGAAGCCGCGGTTGTGCAGCCGGTCGGCGAGGCCTTCGCCGACCAGCCGCACGAGCGCCTCGCGCACCACGGCCAGGCTCACGCCCTGCTGTCGGGCGAGGTCCTGCGGTTTGAGGGCGTCACCGGGGGCGTGGTGCCCGCCCATGATCGCGTCCCGCAGATGCGCGTAGACCTGCTCGGAGAGCATCTGCTTCGCCGGCGGGGTTGGGGTGTGGGCCGTCTGAGTCACAGTCATCACCATAGACGATCGCGAGAATAATCGATTATTGATGCTATGGTCGATCGTGTCGTCGGCGAAGGGTGACGCCGGTGCCTGTCCGGGTACCTGTGCGCGCCCTCTCGCCGGCCGCGTCACGCCATCCACCGCACGGCCCGAGAGGAACAACGCGATGAGTGCCAACGACCCCTTCGCCCGTCTCCCCGAGGCGGCCTCCTTCACCGTCACCAGCACCACCGTCACCGACGGCCGCGCCTGGCCGCCCGAGCAGTTCTCCGGCATCTTCGGCGTCCCCGGCGGCAAGGACGTCTCCCCGCAGCTGTCCTGGAGCGGCGCCCCAGAAGGCACCCGGAGCTACGCCGTCACCGTGTACGACCCCGACGCCCCGACCGGGTCCGGGTTCTGGCACTGGGCGGTCGCCGACATCCCCGCCACCGTCACCCGGCTACCCGAGGGCGCCGGTGACGACAC
This sequence comes from Streptomyces sp. NPDC002265, assembly GCF_040296125.1. Taxonomy (NCBI): domain Bacteria; kingdom Bacillati; phylum Actinomycetota; class Actinomycetes; order Kitasatosporales; family Streptomycetaceae; genus Streptomyces; species Streptomyces sp. NPDC002265. The sequence continues at coordinate 1,285 of NZ_JBEOWS010000363.1, forward strand.
CGGCTCGGGCCTGCCCGAGGGCGCCTTCCAGCTGCCCAACGACGCCCGCGCCGCCCGCTTCGTCGGCGCCGCCCCGCCGGCCGGGCACGGCCCGCACCGCTACTTCGTCGTGGTGCACGCCCTCGACGTCGCATCCATCGGCGTCGCGGCGGACGCCACCCCGGCCGTCCTCGGCTTCACCATGGCCGGCCACATCCTCGGCCGCGCGGTGCTGACCGCCACCGCCGAAACCCCTGCCTGACCCACCGCATGACCCCACTCACCAGCACCACCAAGCGGTATCTGCGCACCATCCTGGAACTCGAGGACGAAGGCCGGGTCCCGATGCGCGCCCGCATCGCCGAGCGCCTGAACCACAGCGGCCCCACCGTCAGCGAGACCGTCGCCCGTATGGAACGCGCCGGCCTGCTGCATGTCGCCGCCGACCGGCACCTGGAGCTGACACAGGCGGGCCGGCAGGCCGCCACCCGCGTGATGCGCAAGCACCGTCTCGCGGAGTGTCTGCTCGCCGACGTGATCGGGCTGGCGCGGGAACAGGTCCACGCCGAGGCCTGCCGCTGGGAGCACGTGATGAGCGAGGCTGTCGAACGCCGCGTTCTCAAGCTGCTGCGTCATCCGACGCACTCCCCTTACGGCAGCCCGATCCCGGGTCTGGAGGAACTCGGCCGTACGAACACCGCGAACCCGTTCCCCGACGAGAACACCGTCGCTCTCGACCGCCTGAAGCCCGGGCCCGACAGCGCCGACGCGGTCGTACGGCGCAACGCGAGGCGGGTCCAGGCCGAGCCCCGGCGCATGCACGCCCTGCGCCGCACCGGGGCACAGTCCGGTACAGCGGTGACCGTGTCGCCGTAGCCGTGCAGGCCCGAGGACGGTCCCCGACCACGATCGAGGTCGGGGGCCGTCCTCGTGACGGCAACCCGCGACGGCAACCTGCGACGGTCTCCGCGACCGGGACGAGTGCGCCGCCCGGCGAACCGTCCGTCACCGAACCTAGAGGGTGCCCGTCTCAGGCAACGCGCAGCAGGAGCTTGCCGGTGGAGGTACGGCCACCCATCAGGCGGTGGGCCTCCGCCGCGTCCGGCAGCGCGAACTCCGCGGTGACGGGCAGGGACACGGTCCCCTCGGTGACGGTGCGCAGCGCGCGGCCGGTGAGCTCGCGCAACGCCTCCGGTGCCGTGCCGGCGAGGGCCAGCACGGAGAAGCCGCTGACGGACAGGCCGCGGGTGGCGAGGTCGGCCTGTCCGGCCTGCCACGGCTCGGCGCCGCTCGCGTTGCCGAAGGAGACGAGGCGCCCGAAGGCGGCCAGCGCGTCCAGTCCGCGGCGCAGCGTGTCTCCGCCGACCGGGTCGAGCACCAGATCGACGCCCCTGCCGCCGGTGGCGCGGCGCACGTCCTGGTCGAAGTCGTCGGCCAGGAACACGTCGTCGTATCCGTGCGCGCGGGCGTGCTCGGCCTTGGCCTTGCTGGAGGTCACCCCGTACACGGCACCGGCGCCCGCCGCACGCGCCAACTGCCCGACCGCCGTGCCGATACCGCCGGCGGCGCCTTGTACGAGGATGCTCTCCCCGGCGCGCAGTCGTCCGACCTCGTGCACCAGGGCGTGGGCGGTCGGCAGCACCGTCGGTACGGTCGCCGCGGTGCGCAGGTCCAGGCCGGCGGGCAGGGCGAACACGGCCGCCGCCTCGGCGACGACCACGTCGGCATAGCCGCCGCCCTGCACGAGTCCGGCGACCTCCTGCCCCACCCGCAGCGCGGTCACGCCCTCGCCGACGGCCCGGATGCGCCCGGACACCTCCAGACCGGGGCGGTGGGGCAGCGAGACGACCCGGTACCCCTCGGCCCGGCCCTTGAGGTCGGCGAAGTTGACGCCCGCCCACGCGACGTCGACGGTCACCTGCCCGGGGCCGGGCTCGGGGACCTCGGCCTCGACGACCCGCAGCACCTCGGGACCGCCGTACTCCTGGAACTCGACCGCACGCATCCGCGGAACCACCCCTCCGAGAGTGTTCGATGAGAAGCAAACACTCGCACTGTATGATGCTCATCGAACACTCCGCAACGGGCAACGCCAGGAGGGCGAGCGATGACGGACAAGACCCCGGGCAGGAGCCACCGCCCGGCACCCGTTCTCACCCACCCCGACGACGTCACCCTGCTGACCGCGCTCACCGCGCTCGCCGACCCGGTCCGCATCCAGCTGGTGCGCACCCTGGCCGACCATCCCGACTGGTCCCTGAGCTGCAGCAACTTCGACGTGCCCGTCGGCCGGGCGGCCAAGAGCCACCACTTCTCGGTGCTGCGCGCCGCCGGGCTGGTCGAGCAGCGCGACGACGGGCCCAAGCGACTCAACCGGCTGCGGCGGGAGGAGTTCGACGCCCGGTTCCCCGGCCTGCTCGACCTGACACTCCGCGACGACGAAGTCTCCTGAACGCCCGCCGGGCACCCCCGAGTCACACCGGGTCCGGCAGGTCCATGGGCGCGGGTTCGGCGGGATCGACCACAACGGTGACCTGACCGGGCGCCGCCTCCGTGCTCGTCTGTTCATGCAACCGCCCGCCGCCGCCTCGCGTCGGTCAGTACGATCATCGAATGCGAGCGTGGGCTCGTGACCGTTGGGGGGCGGGGATGGACGACGACAACACCGTTACGCGCAGGGGGACTTGGCGGTGGATGCGGGTCGCGGTCCCGGTCGCCGCGTCGGCCCTGGTGCTCGGCGGCTGCGGTTCCGGGGACCATGGCAAGACGGCCGCGCCGAGCTCTTCGGCACCTTCGGGATCCGCCGCCGCGACCTCGTCCGGCTCCCCCTCGGGTGCCGAGTCCGCGGGCTCCGGCGGGAGTGACGCGCCGTCACTGACCCCGTTCCGGGCGGACCCGGCCAGGGTGCCCAGGACCAGGAGCCGGGCCGAGGCGCTGGCCGCGGCCGTGGCATTGCAACCGCAGGGCTGGGGCGCGGACTTCCGGACACAGCGGCCGGCCGTGAGCACTCCCGGCACCCTGGCCGTGCTGGACACGCAGTGCCGGTGGGAGCGGCACGGGCTGCCCGGGGGCGTGCTCGCCTCCCTGTCCCGCTACAGCGAGATCCCCGCCGCCGGCGGCAAGGGCGAGGTCAAGGTGAGCGCGGCGGTGACCGTGCACACCACCGTCCGCGACGCCGACGAGCGGCTGGCCACCACCTTGGAGGAGCCGCTGCGGTGCCGCCGGCAGGAGGTCCGCACGGACGAGTGGATCTCCAAACTCATATCGACCGCCAGTCCCTACGGCACGGGCAACAACACCTACGCCGACGACCAGGTCGTGGAGATCGGCAAGTACCTCACCGGCAAGAGCGAGCAGACCTACGGCTGGTACGTCACCCGGCTCGGCACGGTGACCCTGTCGGTGTCGGTGAAGGGCGCCAAGGGCTACTCGGACAACGAGTTGATCACGTACGCGTCGAACGCCAACGCCGCGATGCTCACCCGCCTGGAGTCCGAGCTCGGAGGGGACAGCTGATGGAGCCGCTGCGTTCGTCGGATCCCGCGCGTATCGCGGACCATCGTCTGCTCGGGCGGCTAGGCGCCGGAGGCATGGGCGTGGTGTACCTGGCCCGCTCGCCGGGCGGCGCGCTGGTGGCGCTGAAGGTGCTGCTCGCCGAGTACGCGGAGGAGCCGGGCTTCAAGGCGCGATTCCGGCGCGAGGTCGAGGTCGCCCGGCGGGTCGGCAGCCCCTGGGTGGTGCCGTTGGTGGACGCCGACCCGGGCGCCGAGGCTCCGTGGCTGGCGACGGCGTTCGTTCCCGGACCGTCGCTGGCCGAGGCGGTGACCGCGTACGGGCCGCTGTCCGAGGACGGTCTGCGGGTGCTCGGCGCCCGGCTGGCCGAGGCGCTGGGCGAGGTGCACCGGGCCGGGCTGGTCCACCGGGACCTGAAGCCGGGCAATGTGCTGCTCGCGCATGACGGGCCACGGCTGATCGACTTCGGCATCGCCCGCGCGCCGGAGGACCGTACGCTCACGGCGACCGGGATCGTGGTCGGCACGCCCGGCTATCTGTCTCCCGAGCAGGCCGAGGGGCGGGGCGGGGACGGCATCGGCCCCGCGAGCGACGTGTTCTCACTCGGCTGTGTCCTGGCGTTCGCGGCGACCGGCCGGGCGCCGTTCGGCAGCGGAGCGGTCGACGCCCTGCTGTTCCGGGCCGTCCACGACCCGGCGGACCTCGAAGGTGTGCCGGCGTGGCTGCACCAGGTGCTGGACCGCTGCCTGGAGAAGGATCCCGACCGGCGGCCGGAAGTCGGGGAGCTGGTGCGGGAGTTGACGGCCGAGGATGCCACCCGGGCCGAAGGGACCTCGCGGATCGCGCCGCAGGACGAGGGGGCGGACGGGTGGCTGCCCGAGCCGGTCACCCGGCTGATCGCCGAGCGCTCGTCCGCCGCGCTCGCGCTGCCGGACATCGACGACACGCTGGCGCCGTCCGGCGCACCGGTCGCTTCCGGCCCGGCGGAGCCCGACACGCGTGAGACGTCCGGCCCGGCGGAGGCGCAGGACTCCCGCCCGGCCGGCCGACGGCGTTTCCTGCTCCTCGCCGGCGGGGCCGCGGCGCTGGCGGCGGTCGGGGGCGGCGCCTGGTGGGCGGCCGACCGCGACAACGGACCGGAAGGCGGCGGCGCCGCGTCCCGGCGCCGGCCGGTGTACACCTTCGCGCTGCACGGCGACCTCAGTGGCCCGCACCGGGAGACGGGCCGGGCCCAGGAACGCGGACTGCGGCTCGCGGTCGAGGAGTTCAACGCGGGCGCCGACGCCCCGTTCACCGTGCAGGTCAAGACGGCCGACGACGGGGGTGATCCGGTGGCCTCGGCCCGGCTCGCCGCGCGGCTCACCGACACCGCGTCCGTCCTCGCCGTGGTCGGCCCGACCACCGACGAGACCGCGCAGGCGGCGCTCGCGAAGTACGATGCCGGGCTGCTGCCGGTCGTCGGCGTGTCACCCGGCGCGACCGCCCTGTCGTACCAGGGGTTCCGCTCGTTCCTCAACGCACGGCTGCCCGACGCGGTGCTGCCCGTCTATGCGAGCAACTACCTGCGCGGCACGGCGCGATCACGCAAGATCGGTATCGTCGTCGACCGCCCGGCCGGCGCGTACGGGACGACCCTGGCCAGTTCCCTCGCCAACTACCTCAACAGCATCGGGTACCCGTCCGTACCGGACGTGGTGAGCGCGATGCGCCACGACTTCGGCGGTGCGGTGGACACGGTGCTCTCCGCCGGTGCCGATTCCGTGTTCTTCGCCGGTCTGCCCGACCGGGGAGCGCTGCTCGCCGCGACGCTGCGGGAACGCTCCTTCGAGGGTGCGCGGGTGTCGGGCCCGGCGCTGCTGGACGAACAGTTCCTGAAGCAGGCGCGGGACGGGGCCGAGGGCTGGACGATGGTGGCCACGGTCATCGACGCGAGCCGCAAGCCCGAGGCGCGGAAGTTCGCCGCCGCCTACCGCGCACGCTTCAGGCACGCGCCGCCCCGGTACGCGGCGGAGGCCTACGACGTGACCGGGATGCTGCTCGGGGCACTGGCGAAGCTGCCGTCGAAGAGCCGCACCCGGCAGAACCTGCTCGCGGCCGTCCGGGGCGGAAAGTACCCGGGCATCACCAAGTCGTTCGCCTTCGACAAGGTCGGCGCCATGGTCATCGACGGCACCGGCGGTTTCCTCTGGCGGGTGGCCGGCGGTGCCTTCGTGTACGACGGCCCCGCGCCGCTGACCGTCTGATGGAGCCGCTGCGGGCCGGCGACCCGTCCCGGATCGGGCGCTATCGTCTGCTGCGGCGGCTGGGCGCCGGCGGCATGGGGGTGGTCTTCCTGGCCCGTGCGCCGGGCGGGGCGATCGCCGCGCTGAAGACGGTCCGCTCCTCGTACGCCGACGAGAGCGGATTCCGGGCCCGTTTCCGCCGTGAGGTCGAGGCCGCCCGGCAGGTCGGCAGCCGCTGGGTGGTCCCGCTGCTGGACGCGGACGCCGACGCCGAGACACCGTGGCTGGCGACGTCGTACGTGCCGGGGCCCTCGCTCGCCGAGACGGTGGACACCTTCGGTCCGCTGTCGACCGCGTCCGTACGGGTGCTGGGCGTGCGGCTCGCGGAGGCGCTGACGGCGGTGCACGGGACCGGTCTCGTCCACCGGGACGTCAAGCCGGGGAACATCCTCCTGGCTCCGGACGGGCCGCGGCTCATCGACTTCGGCATCGCCCGCGCGCCGGATGCCACCGCGCTCACCTCCAGCGGAGTGATCGTCGGCTCGCCCGGGTTCCTCTCGCCCGAGCAGGCGCGGGCGCGCGGCGGCGAGATCGGCCCGCCCGGCGACGTGTTCTCGCTGGGCTGCGTGCTGGCGTTCGCCGCGACCGGGGTGCGGCCGTTCGGAGACGGCTCGGCGGCGGGGGTGCTGCTGCGCACGGTCTACGAGGAACCCGATCCGGCATCGCTCCCGGACGCTCTGGCACCCCTGCTCCGAGCCTGCCTGCACAAGGATCCGGCCGGCCGGCCGAGCCTCGCGCGACTGCGTGCGACGCTCGCGGAGGGAACGGCATCCGGCTCGGACGCGCCGTCCGGCTGGCTGCCCGCACCGGTCACCCGGCTGATCAACGACAGGTCCGCCGCCGTCCTCACCATCGGCTCGATCGAGCCGACCCGGCTGTCGGCGTCCGCGCCGTCGGACATCGCGAGCACGGTGAGCCCCGCGTCACCGCAAGCCCCGACGCTGACCTCCGTCACCGCCACCCGCCCCGCCCCGCGCACGGTCGGGCGACGCGGTCTCCTGCGCCTCGGCTCGACGGCGGGACTCCTGGCGGCGGGCGGTGGCGGGGCCTGGTGGTGGAGCACCCGGGCGAACCCGGGACCGCCCACGCCGTCCGGCACCGGCCGGGCGCGCCCGGAACTGGTCGTGGCGTTCCACGGCGACCTCACCGGCACCGGCAAGGAGAGCGGCAGGGCCCAGCTCAACGGTGCCCGGCTGGCCGTCGAACACATCGACGCGCACAGCGACCGCCCTCTGCGGCTGAAGCTGAGAACGTACGACGACGGCGGCGACACCGGACGGGCCCAGGAGCTGGCCGCCCGGCTGGCGAAGGACGCGCAGGTGCTCGCCGTACTGGGCCCCACGACCGACGCCTGCTTCAGCGCCACCGAGAGGACCTACACCGAGGCGGTGATGCCCGTGGTGTCCGTCTCGGTGGGCGCCGACACCGAGAGTGCGTCGTTCGACTCGAACACCTTCCACTGTCACGCGGCGCTGCACGTCACGTACGGGCTGCTCGCCGCCCCCTGCGTCCGCTATCTCAGCAACCACGTCGACGCCCGGCGTGTGTTCCTCGTGGACGACCGGGCGCAGGGCGACTTCGCCTGGCGGGTGTGCGACCAGGCCGAACAGGCGCTGCGCCGGGGCGGGCGGGACGCCACGGTGACCCCGGTGGCCGCCGGGAGGATCGACTACGCGTCGCTCGCCGCCGAGGTGAGGTCCGCCCGCGCGGACGCGGTCGTCTTCACCGGCGACGCGGTCCGGGCCGCCGGGTTCGCGTCGGCGCTGACCGCCGCCCGGTTCACCGGCACCCGGATGGCGACGGAACGCGCTCTGGACCCGCGGTTCCTGGGTTCGGCAGGCGCCGCCGCGAACGGCTGGGTCTTCGCCACCGCCTTCACCGACCCGACGGCCCGCGCCTCCGCCCACACGTTCACGGCCGCCTACCGCGCCCGGTTCGGCACCGCTCCCGGGTGGTACGCGGCGGAGGCCTACGACGCCGTGATGTTCCTGGCCCAGGCCTGCGACAAGGACGGCACCGCGCTGAGGGAGCGGGGCGCGATCGCCCGCCGGATGCCGGAGGTCACGTATTCCGGCATCACCCGTACGGTCAAGTACGAGTCGAGGTACGGCGGCTACAACCACGAGGCGATGTTCGAGTTCCAGGTCGTCGACGGTGCGTTCCGGTACCTGGGGCAGTACCTGGAGGCCTCGGTGTCTTGAAGGGTCTGTTCCCTATGGCGCACGCCAAGCGTCCCGCTCGCGGCGTGCGAACGGGACGTGGCTGTCGCTCATGGTCCTTACCGGGACCCCGGCCCGATTCCGGTGGGCCGAGGGTCCACAGTCGTGCTGCTCAGCAGCCGTCGACTAGTAGTCGCCGCCGCGGCCCCCGCGGTCTCCGTAGTGGTCCCTGACCACCCGGAAGCTGGCGACCACGCCGTGCTTGATGTCGACGGCACGGGTGCGGCCCGGGTGCACGCCGTCGCTGGAGCTCCAGGGGCCGACGGTGGCGACGGGAGCGCCGTTGTCGCAGTCCGCACCC
>NZ_JBEOWS010000364.1:0-9419 GCF_040296125.1 Streptomyces sp. NPDC002265
CGCGCCGCCGCCTCCCGCTCCGCGGACACCGCAGTCGTCCGCCTCGGCCGCGCGGCTCCGGCGGCCGGCCGTTTCCGCTGGGGTCGCCCGGTCCGCCTGGGGCTGTCCGCCGCGCTGGCCGCCGGCATGGTCGGCGGGGTCGCCATGGCGGCCGGAACCGGAGTCCTGCCCGCACCGTTCGGCGGGGCCGAACACGGCCCGGCCGCCTCCGTCTCGGCAGCCCCGAGCCCGAACGGCACGCGCGTCCCGCCCGTGCCCGGCGACATCATGGGCGGCACCAGCGGAGTGGCGACCCCCGGCGGCCCTACGAGCGCTTCGCCCGGCGGTACGACCCGGGGCACCGGCGACGGCGCCACCGCCGGCAACGGGGGCAAGGACGACCGCGCCGCCGCCGGCTCGCGTTCCGGCCCGGGTTACGGCTCCGCGTGGAGCGGTGCCGCCGCGGCCTGCCGGGACATGCGCGCCGGCCGGGAACTGGCCGGTGAGCGCAGACGCGCCCTGGAGAAGGCCGCGGGCGGTTCCCCGCGCGTGTGGAAGTACTGCAAGGCGCTCCTCAACGACTCCCTGAACAGCGGTCAGGACGGCGGCGCCGAAGGCGGACAGGGCTCCGCGGACGGCTCGGACGGCACGGCCCGCGACGGCTCCGGTGAGCAGGGCGACAAGGGCGACCAGGACGGCCGGGGCGACCAGGACGGCCGGGGCGACCAGGACGGCCGGGGCGAGGACGGCGACGGCCGGGGCACGGTCCGCGGCGGCGGTGACGGCCCTCGCGAGGGCGCCCTCGGCCTGCTGACGCCGTCCCTGTCGCAGACCCTCGCCCACGGCTCGTGGAAGAGCCCGCGGAACGCGAAGAGCCCGAAGAGCCTGAAGAGCCCGCGGAGCCTGAAGAACGTGAAGGGCGTGAAGAACGCCGGCTGCCCGCGCGCCTCCTCGCGCACCCGGGCCCACTTCGCCGTCTGAGCCGAGCCGCGTCTCCGCTCCCGGAACAGCACGCTGACCTGCGGTTTTGCCCCGCGCTCAAGTTTTTCGGCAACAGGTGTGACATTTTCGGCGGCCCTGACGCAGTGATAAGTGAGCCGACTGGTCATCGGCCGTCGCACGGAGCCGGGGTTCCCCCCGTACCTACGGCACGTGCACCTGGCGCGGGCGGGACACGTTCCCCCGGTCCCGCCCGCGCCCCGAATCCCCTTCTTCCGCGCCCCGCGTCGTCACCAGTACACGACGACCTTGTCGCCATTTCTCACCTGTGCGAACAGCCGGGCGATCGCCGCCTCGTCGCGCACGTTCACACAGCCGTGCGAAGCGCCGGCGTACCCGCGGGCCGCGAAGTCGTAGGAGTAGTGCACGGCTTGTCCGCCGCTGAAGAACATGGCGTACGGCATCGGGGAGTCGTAGAGCGTCGACACATGATGGCGGGACTTCCAGTAGACGTGGAACACGCCTTCCCGGGTGGGGGTGTACTGGGAGCCGAACCGGACCGACATCGTCGAGACCGTCCGTCCGTCGATCATCCAGCGCAGGGTGCGGCTCGACTTGCTCACGCACAGCACCCGGCCGGTCAGACAGCGCGGGTCCGGCGCGGCGGCCGGCTGCCCGCCCATCAGGTAGAGCTCCCACCGGCCGGGTTCATGGGTCATGTCCCGCAGCCGCCGCCAGGTGACGGTGTCCACGCGGCCGGTCCGCGGCAGCCCGCGCTTGCCCTGGAAGCCCCGGACGGCCTCCTCGGTGAGATCGTCGTACGTCCCCGTCGGCCCGTCGTAGAGCCAGGCGACCTGGCGCAGCCGCGCCTGGAGTTCACGGACGGCCGGTCCGCTGTCCCCGCGCTCCCAGAGCACCGCGGGGGCGACGGCGGGCGTGCTCGGCCCCGGGGCGGGCCGGCTGCCGGACCCGGCGGGCGTACGGGAGGCGCCCGGTGTGCCGGTGGCTCCGCCGGCGCCCGCCGTGCCGGTGACGCTGATGTGGACGGGGGAGCGGTGCTTGCCGTCCCCGTCGGTGGGCTGCACGGTGCACCCGCACACGGCCGCCAGCGCGGTCAGGGCCGCCGCGGCGACCACGGCGGACCGGACAGTTCCGGTGGACCCGGTGGCGAAACGTCTCTTCCGGTCCGCGGTGCCGCGCCCGCCCATGGTCCTCAAGCTCCCCGAGTTCCTCAAGCTCCCTGAGCTCCTCATGCCCGTACAACGCATCACGGCCCCCGTCGTCTCACTGGCCCCCGCGCCGCCCGCCCCGCGCGGCGCGCGGAGGGCGCACGGTGTCACCGAAGATGCTCCCCGCGGATGACGGCACACGAACGGCACGGCATGGTGGATTCCATGGCACGTGACTCGGAGTCCGGACTGCCCATCGAACCCGTCTACGGACCGGAGACGGCGACGGGCCGGGATCCCGCGCGGCAGCTGGGCGATCCGGGGTCGTACCCCTACACCCGCGGCGTCTACCCGTCGATGTACACCGGCCGGCCCTGGACGATGCGCCAGTACGCGGGGTTCGGCACGGCGGCCGAGTCCAACGCCCGCTACAAACAGCTGATCGCGAACGGCACGACGGGACTGTCGGTGGCGTTCGACCTGCCCACCCAGATGGGCCACGACTCCGACGCGCCGATCGCGCACGGCGAGGTCGGCAAGGTGGGCGTGGCCATCGACTCGGTGGACGACATGCGGGTGCTGTTCGACGGGATCCCGCTGGACACGGTGTCGACGTCGATGACCATCAACGCGCCCGCGGCGCTGCTGCTGCTCCTGTACGAACTGGTCGCCGAGGAACAGGGCGTCGGCGCGGACCGGCTGACCGGCACGATCCAGAACGACGTGCTGAAGGAGTACATCGCGCGCGGGACGTACATCTTCCCGCCGAAGCCCTCGCTGCGGCTGACCGCGGACATCTTCGCGTACTGCCGGGCCGGGATCCCGAAGTGGAACACGATCTCGATCTCCGGCTACCACATGGCCGAGGCGGGCGCCTCGCCCGCGCAGGAGATCGCGTTCACCCTCGCGGACGGCATCGAGTACGTCCGCACGGCGCTCGCGGCCGGCATGGACGTCGACGACTTCGCGCCCCGGCTGTCCTTCTTCTTCGTGGCCCGTACGACGATCCTGGAGGAGGTGGCGAAGTTCCGCGCCGCCCGCCGCGTCTGGGCCCGGGTCATGCGGGAGGAGTTCGGCGCGAAGGACCCCAGGTCGCTGATGCTGCGGTTCCACACGCAGACCGCGGGGGTGCAGCTGACGGCCCAGCAGCCCGAGGTGAACCTGGTCCGGGTCGCGGTCCAGGGCCTGGCGGCGGTGCTGGGCGGCACCCAGTCCCTGCACACCAACGCCTTCGACGAGGCGATCGCGCTGCCCACGGACAAGAGCGCGCGCCTCGCCCTGCGCACCCAGCAGGTGCTGGCCCACGAGACGGACGTGACCGCGACGGTGGACCCGTTCGCCGGGTCGTACGCCGTCGAGCGGATGACGGACGACCTGGAGGGGGCGGTGCTGGAGCTGATGCGCAAGGTCGAGGAGCTCGGCGGGGCGGTCGCGGCGATCGAGCACGGCTTCCAGAAGGGCGAGATCGAACGCAACGCCTACCGGATCGCGCAGGAGACGGACGCGGGCGAACGCGTGGTGGTCGGCGTCAACCGCTTCCGGCTCGACGAGGAGGAGCCGTACGAGCCGCTGCGCGTCGACCCGGCCATCGAGGCCCGGCAGACCGAACGCCTCGCCCGGCTCCGCGCCGAGCGCGACCGGGGCGCGGTCGACACCGCCCTGGCCGCCCTGAGGAAGGCAGCCGAGGGCACGGACAACGTCCTGTACCCGATGAAGGACGCCCTGCGCGCCCGCGCGACGGTCGGCGAGGTCTGCAACGCGCTGCGCGGGATCTGGGGCACGTACGTACCGTCGGACACCTTCTGAGAGCGCGGTTGGAGCGTCCCGGTGCCCGCGTCCGCCGGGGTCCTGCCCGGCCTCCCGGCGGGCACCCTCCTCGACGGTGACTGACCCGCGAGACACCTGGACACGATGTCGTACTCCCGTGCGACACTCCCTCTCATGCTTGGTGTTATCGACCTTCCCACCTATCTCGCGGGCCTTGTCCTGATCGTCCTGCTGCCGGGGCCGAACTCGCTGTACGTGCTGTCCGTCGCCGCCCGCCGGGGCGTGCGGACCGGGTACACCGCCGCCGCGGGTGTGTGGTGCGGGGACACCGTGCTGATGACCCTGTCGGCCGCCGGTGTGGCGTCGCTGCTCCAGGCGAACGCCGTGCTGTTCAGCATCGTGAAGTACGCCGGTGCGGGCTATCTGACCTGGCTGGCGGTCGGGATGCTGCGCGCCGCGCGGGCGATGTGGCGGGCCCGGCGGGACCCGGTCGCCGAGAGCGGAGAGCCCGAGGCGGTGGCGGGGGAGCGGCCGTTCCGGCGGGCGCTGGTGATCAGCCTGTTCAACCCGAAGGCGATCCTGTTCTTCGTCGCCTTCTTCGTGCAGTTCGTCGACCCGGGCTATGCCTACCCGGCTCTGTCGTTCGTCGTGCTCGGGGCCTTCGCCCAGCTCGCGAGCGTCCTCTACCTGACCGCGCTGATCTTCAGCGGTACGCGCCTCGCGGAGGCCTTCCGCCGTCGCCGGCGGCTCTCCGCGGGCGCCACGACCGCCGCGGGCGCGCTCTTCCTCGGCTTCGCCGTCAAACTCACGCTCGCCAGCGCGTAGCCGGGCGAAGCCCGGCGCGTGGCCGGGCGATGCCCCGCGCGTGGCTAGGCGACGCTCAGACCCACCTGGGCCGCGTACTCCCGCAGGCCCCTTGTGCCGGTGCCCGCCCAGCCCACGTACCCGTCGGGGCGGACCAGGAAGACCCCGGTCCCGTACCGTTCGTCGGACCCGATCCGCGCGGTGCGGACACCGGGGAGCGCCGGGGGCTCCGCGTCCGTGCCGACGGCCAGCAGGGTCCAGTGCGGTCCCCGGAACACGTCGAAGAGACGTACGCCGTCCACGGCCGCGTCGGGGGCGCGGTCGCCGGCCCGCACCGCCTCCTCCGGCAGGTCGCCACGGGTCTCCACGGCGAGGGCGGAGCCGCGGTAGCCGAGGCCGAGCTGACGGGTCTCCCGGCCGCGGCGGGCCTCGCCCAGGTGGATCTTCGTGGACAGGCCGAGCATCGCGGCGGCGATGGGCAGGCGTTCCTCCTCGTAGGTGTCGAGGAGGGTCTCGGGTGCCTCGCCGCTCAGCACCGCGCCGAGCTTCCAGCCCAGGTTGTAGGCGTCCTGGACGCTGGTGTTGAGGCCCTGCCCGCCGGCCGGTGAGTGGATGTGCGCCGCGTCCCCGGCGAGGAAGACCCGCCCGGAGCGGAGGCGGTCCGCCAGTGCCGCGCGCGGCCGGAACTCCGAGACCCAGTTCATCTCGGTCACCGCGTCGGCGGCCAGATGCGAACGGGCGGCGAACACCTTGCGTACGCCGTCGGGGGAGCTGTCGACCGTGGTTCCGGCCGGGAACCCGGCGACGATCTGGAAGTGCTCCGTGCCCGCGAGCGGGCAGACGGCCATGAAGCCGTCACCGTCCCCGCGCGGCGGGAAAAGATGCCAGTGGTCGCGGTCCAGGCCGCTGATCCGGGCGTCCGCCACCAGGATCGGGTCCGGGTCGACGACGCCCGAACCGTCGGCCCCGGCCCCGGTCATGCCGATGCCCACGGCCCGGCGCACGGCCGAGCGGCCGCCGTCCGCGGCGACCACGTACCGCGCCCGGACGGTCCCCGCGCCCTCGTCCGAGGTGAAGTGCACGGTCACACCGTCCGCGTCCTGGTGGAGCGCTGTCACCTCCTGGCCGAAGTCGACCCGTCCGCCGAGCTCCGTCAGCCGGGCGTGCAGGATCTCCTGGGTGCGCCACTGGGGCACCATCCACGGCTCGCGGAACGGGGAGCCCGCCTCGCCCTCCTCGGCCGGGTCGAACATCGCGCGCTCGGCCACCCGTTTGCCGTCCTGCCAGATCAGCCCGACCGGATAGTCGCCGCCCGCCGCGCGGATCCCGTCGAGGACGCCGAGGTCGTCGAGGACCTCCATGGTGCGCGGCTGGATGCCCTTGCCGCGCGAACCCGGTGCGAGTCCCTCGCCCCGCTCCACGACGAGCGCGTCCACGCCGCGCCGGGCGAGGTCGATGCCCAGCGTGAGGCCGGTGGGTCCCGCGCCGACGATCAGAACGTCCGTGTCCACTGCCATCCCCGCTCCTTAACGTTGTTAAGTTCCGTGTTCACGAGCATGCCCTTAACGGCGTTAAACTGTCAAGCGTGGTTACCCAGAGACCCCAGCGGTCGCCCAGGCTGGACAAGAAGCAGGTCGTCGAGGCGGCACTGCGGCTGCTCAACGAGACGGGCCTCGACGGCCTCACCCTGCGGGCCATCGCCAAGGAGCTGGACGTCCAGGCGCCGGCGCTCTACTGGCATTTCAAGAACAAGCAGGAACTGCTCGACGAGATGGCCACCGAGATGTACCGCCGGATGGTCGGGAGTCCCGGGCAGGTGCCGGACACCGGCTGGCGGGAGCGGCTGCTCACGGCCAACCGCGCACTGCGCGCCGCCCTGCTGAGCTACCGCGACGGAGCCAAGGTCTTCAGCGGCTCACGCTTCACGGGCACCCTGCACGCCGTCGAGATGGAACGGACCCTGACGCTCTTCACCGAGGCGGGATTCACCCTGGCCCAGGCGGTCCGCGCGACCTCCACCGCGTACCTGTACACCCTCGGCTTCGTCACCGAGGAGCAGGGCGTCCAGCCCCTGCCGGGCGAGCGCCGCGAGGGCTACGACGTGACGGAGCGCGCCCGCCTGATGGCGGACTTCCCGCTGTCGGCCCAGGCGGGCGCGCTGATCTTCGAGGACTACGACCGGAACTTCGAGGAAGGCCTGGCCATGATCGTGACGGGCATCGGGGCCCGGTACGGGATCGGCTGAGTCCGGCGGGCCGGTCCTGCGGGAAAGGGAGAGCGTGTAGCTACCTCGCGTTCACCTGATAGTGGTCAAGGGGTTGATGTCCGGCATCGAACATCTCTTACGGTCGCAGGGGTCTGCCCCAGAGAGAGCCCAGGTGTCCGCGTGCCTCAGCACCCCCCGAAACTGTCCGTGATCGTCCCTTGTTTCAATATCGAGGCGTACGTTCCGGAGACCGTGGCCAGCCTCGTCAACAACGCTGACGACTCGTTCGAGTTCCTGTTCGTCGAGGACCGGTCGACCAAGGACCAGACCTACGAGGCGCTGCTGGCCCTGACGAAGCGGCTGAAGAACAGCAGGGTGATCCGGCACGAGCAGAACGGCGGACTGGCCACCGCGCGCAATACCGGGATCGACGCCGCCGAGGGCCGCTACCTCACCTTCCTGGACGGCGACGACTGGCTCGCCCCCGGCTATCTGAGCGACCTCGTGCACCGGATCGAACGGCACGACGTCGACTTCGTGCGCACCGACCACGTCCAGGTCTTCGGTGTCGAACGGCAGATCCACCGGGCCCCCGAAGGCCGCCGGCACACCCCGCTCGACCCGCGCAGCTCCATCCTCCCCGTCGACGACACGACGATGGTCGACTACCCGTACGCCTGGGCCGGCATCTACCACCGCCGGCTGCTGGACAAGGGCCTGCTGCGCTTCCACGACGGGCTGCGCACCGCCGAGGACCGTCCCTGGATCTGGGACCTGCACCGCAGGGCCGAGTCCTACGCCGTCGCCAGCCTGCGCGGCGTCTTCTACCGCCGGGGCGTCGCCAGCTCGCTGACCCAGATCGGCGACGTCCGCCAGCTGGACTTCTTCCGCTCCTTCGACCTCGTCCTGGCCGAACTCGCCGACGACCCCGAGGCCGCCCGGCTGCGGAAGAAGGCGCTGCGCAACTACTGCGTCGTCATCGCCCACCAGCTGCTGGACCGGGGCCGGTTCGAGCGCAGCGTGCACGCCAGGCTGCGCCAGCTGGCCGCCGAGGCGCTGGGCCGGATGACGGAGGCGGAACTCAACGAGGCACTCGTCGGCATGGGCGAGGAACGCGTGCACACGCTGCGGCGCATACGCGGCGGTATGAAGGGAGTCGCGGCATGAGCGGCAGGACACAGATCTTCTTCTCGGCCACGCAGTACGCCGCCGCCACCGTCACCGCGGCCATCCGCGCCGGCCTCTTCGGCCCGCGCGCCGCCCACCGACGCATCCTGGTCGTCAGCAACACCGCCGCCGTGCCCGAGGTCGGCACCCCGCTGGACCGGATGGCCGGGTTCGAGAAGCTGCGCCCCGAGTTCGACGAGGTGCGCTCCTGGAACGAGTTCATCGCCCCGCACCACCCGGCCGGCTGGTCGCCCCGCGCCCAGGACGCCCAGCTGTGGGAGAAGGCCGTACGCCTGGCCTGGAACCTCGGGGACGAGGAGGTCGAGATCGCCTGCGAGTCCATCCAGGCCAACCCCTCCCGCGCGGTCGCCGACATCTTCGCCGACAGCCCGATCCACGTGTACGCGGACGGCCTGATGAGCTACGGGCCCACCCGCAACCGCATCCCGCACGGCATGAACAGCCGGATCGCCCGGGTGCTCCACCTCGACCTCATACCCGGGCTGCGCCCGATGCTGCTGTCCGAGTACGGCGTCGAGCCCGAGCCGATCCCCAACGAGGCCATCGTCGGCGTACTCGCCCAGATAGGCGAGGACGGCGCCGGGATCCTCGCCGGGCGGCTGCCCGCGGGCGACCGTCCCACGGCGGTGCTGCTCGGCCAGTACCTCTCCGCCATCGACCTGATCAGCCAGGACGAGGAAGAGGCGCTGCACGTCCGGATGCTGCGGGCCGCCGTCCGCGCGGGCCACGAGAACGTCCTGTTCAAGCCGCACCCCAGCGCGCCCGCCGTCTACGGCAGGTCCCTGGAGACGGTGGCCGACGAGCTCGGTGTGCGGCTCTCGGTCCTCGACGAGCCCGTGCTGGCCGAGACCGTCTTCGCCTTCCTGAAGCCGCGGCTCGTCATCGGCTGTTTCTCCACGGCCCTGATGACCGCCGCCGCCTTCTACGGCATCCCCGTCGCCCGGGTCGGCACGGAGCTCCTCCTCGAACGCATCACGCCGTACGAGAACAGCAACCGCGTCCCGCTCACCATCATCGACGCGGCCCTGCCCGACGCGGAGCGCGAGACCCTCGGCGCCCCGCTCGAACTGGCCGCGCTGAGCGAGCGCCTCGCCCCGCTGGTGCACACCGTCGGCTACTGCATGCAGTCCCGCAAGTACCCCGGCCTGCACGAGGAGGCGGCCGCCTGGCTGACCGCCAACCTCGCCGAGCACCAGCGGTACTTCAAGAAGCGCCGGCTGACCACGCTGCGCCTGCCCGGCGGCAGCCCGGTCCGGGCGGAGGCGCTGCGCCGCAACCCGACCGTGCGCAGGGTCGTACGGCGGATCCGGGCGGCCCAGTCGTCCTGACGCACCCGGCGCACCGGACACAGCGAAGGGGAGGCCCCC